>CAIJIZ010000439.1 GCA_903820735.1 uncultured Pirellula sp. | reverse complement strand
TTGCTAGATGCAAGGCCAGACCCTGTGGCGATTTGGAGTTCCGATGCAAACTATGCGATTCTTGCCTCGAGATTGGCTTTGCCAGATATCACGGCGTTAAAACGTCGCTATCTGCCTCTCGCTGGTTTGCGAATTGATCCGATTGCAAACAGTCTTTTTCAGGCCGAGTTCTACCATGACTTGGTCCTTTTGGATCGTCGACGAGGTGTTCAGTTAGCGATAGGCTTGGCCCAAGCCGATGGCGTCAAGAAGATAGGTTTCATTTCTTGGTCGCACAGCAACAGAGGCTTTGTTTATTCGTCGGTAAGCGATCATGGAACGGAACTTTGGTATGTATCGGTGGAGAATCCGTCCTCGCCGATTTTGTTGACCGACCGTTTGCATACGGTGTTGCAAGGGATCGATTGGATGTCCGACGGAGAGCGGATACTTTGTGCGACGGTTCCAATGGATCGGGGGCAAGAACCGATTGGAGATACCCAGCCGTTTGGCCCGAGCGTTCAAGAAGCCGATGGTCGCAAGTCCCCTGCGAGAACTTATCAAGATCTTCTTTGCAATGTGCACGATGAGTCGTTGTTTGAGTATTACGCGACGTCGCAGCTAACGATCCTGGGGCCGAACCTTGCTCCTCAGCCGATCGGAAAACCGGGTTTGAATTGGTATGCAGCAGCAAGCCCCGATGGGCTGCACGCGCTGACTGTCCGGCTTACCACACCTTTTTCATATTCGCTTCCGGTGGATTTTTTTCCAAGAACCATCGAAGTCATCGATCTGCAAGGAAGGACCAAGGCGCATCTCGCAGAGATTCCTTTGAGCGATGCTTTACCGATCGAAGGGGTAAGGATGGGGCCGCGTGGAGTGCAATGGTGGCCTGGGGAGAAAGGGAAATTGGTTTGGGTCGAAGCTCTCGATGGAGGCGATCCGGCACGAACCGTGGAATATCGCGAGGAGCTTAAAGTTTGGGAATCGCCATTCGAGGGTAAACCTATACAACGGATGCGTCTGAAGGGGCGATTTAGTGGCCTGACGTTCTTTTCAAACCCCCGTCAGTGGATGACGAGCGAGTATGATCGCGACCGCCGTTGGACTACCACGCTATTGCATCGCGAAACAGCTTTTGGAATTGAATCAAAGGTTTTTTTTGACCGCAGCATTCGCGATCGATATGGGGATCCTGGCAGGATTGTGTTGGAATCCGATGCGTCAGGTTTTTCACGCGCGAAGGAGTTCGAGGGCAATGTGTTGCTCGCGGGAGTTGGAGCCGGACCGCAGGGGAATCGTCCATTCCTTGACGAACGAAATCTTGACACTTTGGAAACAACGCGTCGATGGCGTTGTCCGGAGAATTGCTCGGAAAATGTTGTCTTGATTGCGAATTGGGACAAGGAACGACTGGAGATCCTCACGCGGCGTGAGAGTCCTCAAGAGCCAGCGAATTTTTACTTGCATCATTTATCAAGGGGAACTCTCGGTATTCGTGGTTCGATGCAATTGACGAGTTACACCGACCCAACGCCGCAACTTAGAAGTATTTCGAAACGAATTGTTCGCTATGAGCGAGCCGATGGAGTTCCTCTCTCCGGCACTTTGTATCTCCCTGAGGGGGGAGAGCAGGGCGGACCTTATCCGCTATTGCTCTGGTCGTATCCCTTGGAGTTCAACGATGCCAGTACTGCGGGTCAAGTCGCCAGCAATCCAAACTCGTTTTTGCGAGTCACCGGCGCAAATCATCTTGCGCTCTTAACTCAAGGCTACGCGATTCTCGACGATGCAACGATGCCTGTCATCGGTGATCCAGAGACAATGAACGATACGTTCATCGAGCAGATAGTATCTGCAGCCCATGCTGCGATCGATCACCTTGAAGCCTTAAAAGTGATCGATCCAAAAAGAGTCGCAATCGGGGGGCATAGCTATGGAGCATTCATGACCGCGAATGTCTTAGCGCACAGCGATCGATTTCGCGCAGGGATCGCTCGCTCTGGAGCTTACAATCGCACATTGACCCCTTTTGGTTTTCAGTCGGAAAGAAGACCGCTGTGGCAAGCCAAGGATGTCTATTCCAAGGTGTCACCGTTGATGCAAGCGGATCAAATACGTACACCGTTGCTGTTGATTCATGGTGAAGTTGATAGCAATCCGGGGACTTTTCCAATGCAGTCGCTGCGAATGTTTCAAGCCATCAAAGGGAACGGCGGCATCGCCCGACTGGTGATGTTGCCTTACGAAGGGCATGCTTATCGATCGAGGCAATCGGTGATGCACGTTCAGTACGAGATGGCGACTTGGTTAGATCGGTATCTGAAACCTCAGCGCAATTAAGAGTGACGACCAATAGCGTCTGTTAAGGGCGTCGATTCAATTCGTCGATCAGTAGTAAAACATCGAGAGGATCTAGGGCTCCATCGCTATTGGGGTCGACGAAAAGCAAATCTGCATCCGCGATCGGATCAAGGATTCTCGAACCGTTACGGTTGATTTCGTCGATTAAGTACAGGACGTCCAGAGGGTTGACGTTACCGGAGTTATCGATATCGAATCGGTTGGTAGGGTTTGTCCAAAGGGCTGGGTCCAAGTCCCTAACAAGAAATGAATATCGGGCCGAAATCAACCCGTTGCCACTTGCGATCAGTTCGACTGTCCGAGGATTTGATGGGCGTTGGTCATTGATGGCAACGACCGAGAAAGTTGCCTGAGTTGCGCCGCTTGGAATCAGAACGGAAGCGGGGAAGTTTAAAACTCCTGCGGGAGCAGAAGAGAGTTGTACGTTTACGCCACCTGTGGGGGCAGGGGATCGGATTGCAACGGTGACTTGCGAGTTGGATTGATCCGGAATGTCTTCGTTGAGTTCTGTGCGCGACGCAGTAAGAACCAATGGTTGATAATCGGTAACTTGAATCGTTGCAGTGGTCAGCTCATAGCCTGTACAAGTCGGAGTGAAAATGACCGTTTGCGTGCCATCGAAAAGACTGTCATCCACTGCATTGATCGAAACGGTGGTGCTGAAGGCTCCTGCTGGGATGATGGCAAAGGCTGGTAAGGTCGCTTCGGAGGGATCGCTACTTGCTAGCTGTACAGTCAGCGGATTCGATGTCGACGCCCCGCTCCGGGTGATGGTAAGGACTGCGGCACCTGCGCCGGCTGCTTCTGAGATGCTGGATTTGTCAAAGCTAAGGGTGATTTTCCCGGCGAAGGAGACGGTGACAAGGAATTGCTGTTGGGAGAAGGCACCTTCGTCATCGGTAATGCGAGCCGTAGCGGTGTAAGTTCCAGATGCGAGATAGGTATGGGTTGCGTCGAAAAACCCAGAGGTTGGTGTACCGGGTGATCCGACAGTGGTGATGGTCGCAGGGCCTGAGTCCTCCGGTGTTCCATCACCCCAAGAGATTCGATACGTAAAGGATTCTTTGCGAGGAGGAGTAATGGTGGAGATACCAAATCCTGGGTCGGTAAAGATGCCGAGTTTCGCAAGCGAGATTGGCTGATTAATAACCGCGGACTTGTTGGTGATCGGAGAAAGGGTAGGGGATGCGTTGGTGATGGTCGCGTTTGTCGAGGCGGATGTGCGACCAAGTTTACTGCCGTTGATTTGGACGCTGATTGGGAAACTACCATCGTCTCCGTAGGTATGCGAACCGGTCACGCGGGCGGTTTGGGGGACCAATTGCCAACCGATGTCTTGAAGACCAGCAAGGTCCAGGCGACCGGGGAGCAATCGCACGCCGGGGTTAATGATCTGCGTCATGGTAGGTCTGCGGCCATCGATTTGCAGGTTATTTGCAAAATGATCTGCATCCGCCAGGGGGATAGAGTTACCGTAGACAGCGGTAGTATTCGGTGCGACAAACCGGCTGTTGACGATTTTGTTGTCCCATACCGCCGTAGTACCGAACCCCATCACGTGCATGAGTTCGTGCGAAGCGACCGTAGCGAAATCCAGCTGGTTCGGTTGAAGGTTGGTAGGGTCTGAGCCGAAGTACCAGTTTTGCGATGAGTCGAAAGCGATCGAGCCACCCCAGGGTGCGACATCCGTGGCGGGCGAAGCCAATACGCCGCTTTGACCGCGTGTTTGGACAGTGGTAACAAAACTTGGCCTTGTGGATTGAACCGAATATCCACCTCGGTCGGCCAAGCCACCTTCGAAACCATCGAGTTCCCGGGCGCCGACGAAAACCAGGAGTTCGTTGGCTGCGATGGACAGGTTGGTACGGGTTGTATTGAGCCCGGTCACAGGGTGTTTGAATTTTGCATCCCAACTGTCCCCCGGTTGTGGGGTAATGGCTGAAAGCGAATCATTGAATTTGCTCGAGAGCGAATCCGCGACAGTTTGAAACAAAGCGCGACGAGATGGGTCGGTGAAGAAGCCTTGGGTATCGAGTGAGTAGTCGAATCGAAACTTTAGCGAACTGGCCGCCGGTGGATTCTGAACAACCGCTGGGCTGCTAGTCCCATCTCCCCATTGGATGGTTCCCGAAAGGGTGCCAGAGAGTTCGTCCGTGGCGATTTGCAGGTCGATCGGATGGCTTTGGCCCTCGGCCGTCATGGCATAGCGTCGCTCAAGCCCCTCGAATTGCAAGGTGCGTTTGGTGAGGTAACGACGTGTCGTGCGTCCGGTTTTTGCTGTCAGCGAAGTGCGAAACATGATCGACAGGAGTTCCGCGTAAGGGATGTGGGATCGGTGCCACATTATACGTTCTTCCGCTCCGAAGTGAATTGGCTTCAGGCTTTTCTAACGAACGAGCGAACTCCCGTCGATGCTACCAGATCCTCGGTTACCCATCCTTGCGATCGCCGGAGAGTAAATCGACGATTTCATTTCCAGCCGCAAAGAACCAGTCTTGGTTGAGTCCTCCGGTTAAGGAATCCAGATCACCATCGGCGAAAACGGTGTCGGTAATCGAGTCGGCGGGTTCTGGGGCATTGTTCAAGAAGTAACTGCCGTTAAGTCGAGTTCCTGTACCATTCCCCCAAATGTTGGCGGCACGTTGAGCAAAAGTTCGAGTCGAGATCCACTCGGAGTAAATCTTGAAGAGTGCGTCGCGATTCGTGTCATAAGAAGTTGTCCCGGAGACCAACACGTCATCTCCTGCTGCCCCTGATAGGTTATCCGCTCCAACACCGCCGAGTAGTAAATCGCGTTGGCTACCACCGACAAGAGTGTCGGAACCTGCTAGACCTACGATCACAGTTGCCTTGGTGGATTGACCTCGCAACGTATCATTTCCTGAGCCACCAGTAACCATCTGGATATTCGTTAGACTACCAGTGATTCCGGAGGCATTCCCAGCAGTGGTCACAGAAAGATTGACGGTTACTGAAGTAGTCCATTGCTGATAAGAAATACTGTTCAAACCTGTGCCAGTGCCCGCATTGATACTTCCGCTGATTGATCCGCCTGGAAGAATTTCGAAAGCGTCCGCGCCCGTATTACCGGTGAGATTATTCATTCCCGTGAATCCGATCGTCGCCCCAGGGATCGATACGATGCCTCCCCCTGCTGAGTCCAATCTCCATTGGGTCATGTTGTCTACACTCAATGCGGGACCGGTCAAAGTGTCGGTGCCGGCTCCACC
>CAIJIZ010000438.1 GCA_903820735.1 uncultured Pirellula sp. | reverse complement strand
ATCGAGGCAAAACGGTTTTCCTCAACAGCCACATCCTTCAAGAAGTCGAGCTGATCTGCGACCGAGTCGCGATCATGGCGCTCGGTAAGCTGCGAGGAATCGGCACGATCGATGGACTGATTCGAAACCACACTCAAGAAAACGCAGCAGCGCTCGTTCTAGAAGTCATCGCCTCACCATCGAGCATCGAGCAACTGCACATACTTCCCGAAAACGCATCCGTCGAGCCAATCGTCTTCGAAAGCCTTGTCGAACAGTCCTCTGCTGCCACCGAGCTGACCTCAACTGCTGCACAACATCTATCTCGAATATCGATCCCTTCGATCGACCAAGCCGGCGCAGATCGTCTCGTTGATGCTTTGCGAGCCAACAACATCAGCATACTCCGTATCGAACGGGCTCGCCCAAGCCTCGAACAAGTCTTCATGAACATCGTCGGAGCCGCCAAATAATGAAACCGTACATCGCTGTTCTCTACGATAGCCTCATCGAATCCGTCCGATCACGCGTGCTCTGGATCTTGCTCGCCGGCTGGTCTCTGATCTTGCTGGCTCTCTTCCCACTGGCACTCTCCGAAGGAGAAACCTATCGCATCGGTACCGGTGATGTCACCAACGCTGGTGCCATGATGGACCAACTTGCTCAAGCCTCCGCAGGACGAGGAACCCGATCCCAACGCGCTGTCTTCGCAAAACTCGATGAAGACTTTCAATCCACCCTCAAAGATCGCGAACGCAGCAAACGCAAAATCTCCATCGGACGACTCGTCTCGACTCTAAATCAACTCCTCGAAAAAGACGACCTCTACGATAAACAAGCTTGGCCTACCGCAGACCGCCGCGATGAACTCAAAGACATTCTCGAAACGGAGAAAAAGTCACCAGACCAAGTTCAAAAACTCAACCGACGACTACTCGATCTGGCTTTCCCCGGCTCCATCCGACCCGCTACCGGCCAAGCGACTTGGCTGACATACGCCGGAATGAAATTCATGGATCCACTGCCGTTTACGATGCGGCAAATACGCCCCTTCATCGAAGCGAACTTATTCCCCTTCATCATGTGGCTTGGTCTAGGTCAGATCGCCATGATGGTTGCCATCGTCATCACCGCGCCGATGATCCCCGACATGTTTCAAACCGGCTCGCTGCACCTTCTGCTCAGTAAACCACTCTCTCGAAGCTTGCTGTTCCTAAGCAAATACATCGGCGGCTGTATCTTCGTAGCCATGAACGTGGCGTTCCTGATCATAGGACTCTATTACTATGCCGGTATTCAACTCGGCATCTGGAACAATGGCATCCTGTGGTGTATCCCATTGTTCATCTTCGCCTTCATGGTCTTCTACTCCGTATCCGCCTTCGTCGGTCTGATTTGGAAAAACCCTATCATCTGCGTAGTGATCACTGCGTTGTTCTGGGGCGTTTGCTTCACCATCGGAGTTGTGCGAAATATCGCCGAAGGATTCCTCAAAGGCCCACCGGAAATCCAAAGCATCTTGCCGATCGGCGATATCCCTGTCACCGCGAATCGCCAAGGGCGAATTCTCTTCTGGAATCCCGACGCAAAATCATGGCAAAGCGCTTTCGGTGAACTCAACAACCAACGTGTATTTGGACCCTTCTGGGACGCGAAACAAGGCAACCTCTACTTCGGTCGAACCCGCTTTGTCCCCATGGGACTCGGCGGCTCAAGCTCCCCTCGGCTGGAATTCGCTCGCTTCCCAGAGTGGGCAACAGATCCTTCTCAAACCGCCGCAACCCCGGTCGAGCAAAAACGAAAACTTTGGGATGATATCCGCCTCGATTCAGCCCCCGAACTACCCTTGGATACCACCGACGTAATCCATTGGGACGACTCACTGCTATCGATCACCGCCGATGCTGCTTATCTGTTCGATCAAGAATCCTCTTCAAAAACAGAACAACAGAAAATCTCGGTCTTCGGGTTCGATGTAAAACTTCCCCAAGCCACGGAAAGCCACCGCAAAGTCACCGATGCCGATTGGGACTTCCGTAAACCCATCGCCGCTTGCCGCGTTCCAAACACCTCGGAACTCCTCGTCGTCTCCAAAGGGACCTTGTCCCTGTTCAATTTCGATGGAAAGAAACTCTCAAAAATCAGATCCATCGACCTGGATTTCCCAGCCGAAACCGTTGCGAACTTAGCCGTATGCGGACGAACCGCAATCGTATGCCCCGAAGACTCCGTACCCCTCTTGGTAAACATCGATTCGATGTCGGAGTCCTCCGAATTCGAATCGCTTGGAAAAGTAACAATCAAACGAACAGCAATTACTGACGATGGTCGTGTCGCCTTGCTAAGCAAGTCAGGGAAGTTATGGATCGTGCAACAATCCTCGAATGCCACAACCGATGCGTCGACGAATACAACCACTGCCCCCTCCGAAAAGAGCTTAAACGTCACGACTCCGAATCTCTCGGGTCAAGGCTTCGCATCCACCATGGCCTTCGACAAACTCGGCAGACTATGGGTCGCTCACCACATCAAACAAGTCGATGTATGGGACAAGGCGATGACGCAAAGCACCCTTACCTTTCGCCCTGCTCCCACAACTCCTGAATTCCTTTACGACTACCTGATCAACCCGTTCTACTTGGTCAATCCAAAACCGTCGGCGATCCAAGAAACGATCCAATACATTTTGAAGAATCCTGACAACAAAGTAACGGCTATCGATCGTGCTGACCTCGATATGCCAACGATCCAACGGGACCCATGGCAGCCCATCTGGACGAACGCCATCTTTATCGCGGTTATGCTCTCGGCAAGCTGCTGGTTGCTCTACCGACAAGACCTATAACAAGACCTAGAAACAGATCTTGTTACAAAACCTCACTGCAAAAACTCGCCACAAAGCTAACGATCCGATTCGATCCGATTCGATCCGTGGCCTTGCATCCATTAACGCAAGGTCACGAAGTCATTGTGGTTAAGCAACGCCCAGATCAGTAACACACGTTCGCGCTGCGGATGCCCTTGCCCCAACCCAGTAT
>CAIJIZ010000437.1 GCA_903820735.1 uncultured Pirellula sp. | reverse complement strand
TGGAAATTCCTTCGCAGCGGCTTTCATCCAAAGGATTCGGTCGGGGAAACCGCCGTCGGAGAGATTTCGGTAGCTAACGTCATGGAATGCTTTGCTGCGGTTGGAGGTTCCCATTCCATCGATCTTCACGACGATGAAGCCTTGGTCAGCAAGTGCATGGTATTCATTGAGGGCTGAGAAAGATTTTGGTACGAAGGAGTCTTGTGGACCGGCGTAGATGTTCTCGATGATCGGATATTTCTTGCCGGGCTCCATATTTTTCGGTCGCACGATGATTCCGAAGATATCCGTTTTTCCATCGCGTCCTTTGGTGTTCCACCGAATGGGTTTATTGGTTGGCGACCAAAGTTTGTCGTCTGAGGATTTTTCAAGGTCGAGAATTTTTTCGCCGTTGGATGCCGAGCGAAGCTCGTGGACGGGAGGTAAATCGACGCGCGAGTAAGAATCGATCAGCCATTGCGCGTTAGGCGAGGTTTCGACTTCGTGCGTGCCATCACCATCCGTGAGTTGCACAAGGTTGTTACCATCGAAGTCGACGCGGCAGTAATGTTTGAAGTAGGGATCTTGGTCGGGTGCAATTCCGCCGGCGTAGAACCAGATTTGTTTCTTTTCGTGGTCGATGCGTTCGATCGAGCGAACTACCCAATCGCCTTTGGTGACTTGATTGATGAGTTTTCCTTCGGTCAAAGAGAAGCGGTACAGATGGTAGTATCCATCGCGTTCGCTTCCCCACAGGATCTCCTTTGTTTCGTCGAGTCGTTCGCGGTAGGCCTTCGCCGCGTAGTCGATGTAAGTGGGGCTGTTTTCTTCGATCAAACAACTCGTGTTGCCCGACTTGGGATCAACGGCCAGCAGGCGTAGGATTTGATGTCCTCGTTGGTTGTAGAGGAAAGTAAGGCGCGAGGAATCCGGTTCCCAGCGGATCTCGTCGATTGACCAGGGGTTTGGAAAGAGAGAGTTTTCCAGGGTGACGAGTTTTTTCTCTTGAAGGTCGAACAATCGAGGGATGGGCTGGTCGAGTTTATCTCCGGGTTTGTCGTAACGGATGGTTTTAAGTTTTGGTTGCAGTTGGTCTTTCGGGGAGGATTCGACGAGTGTGATTTCGCGGTGGTCACCTTGGGCGATTTGGAGCGTGAAAGCGAATCGATAGTCTGGGGACCAAAAGACAGGCTGGTCGTATCGCATCGATTGGTTTCCGGCGGCATCGTTTAAGCTAGATGTATCAAGGATCGTTTCACCGGAGGGGGTGGCGAACCGAAGTTGATGTTCTTCGCGGATGACTTGCCATGGATTTGGTTCGGCGTTTGGAGATTTCGGTGGTTGGATGTTTTGGCGGCGGCGTCCGCGTCGGGGGAAATCGCGGGAGGGTTCAATTTGCATTTTTTGGATTTCGAGCGTTTCGCCAGCGGAGGAGCCGATTGCCGTCCAGAGTGGATTGCGTTTTTCGTCGGTTGCGAGCCAAGAATGTCCGGCGAAGGTGGACTGAGAGCGCGATTCTCCTGGTGCGAGGCGTCCGTAGGGTTGCGGGGTACCTTGGAAGTCCACCCAGAAAAGTTCAACGGTTTCGTCGAGTCCGTTTCGGATAGCGAGGTCGATTCGGGATTCATCTTGTGTTTCCGAAGGTTCGATTCGGACCGGGCCGCCGTTGTTATTCGGGTTTCGCAGGGGGACACCCGCGAGTTTCTCGAGTTCGTCGAAGCTCGATGCGCGGAGGATTGTCTTACTGGTCGGATCGACCCAAACCCATTCCTTCGAGCCGTTAGCGAGGGGTTTCGTGTACCAAAAACCTTGGTCTGCGACCCATTTTGGCCGGATACGGGTAAGGGGCGGCGAAGAGGGGTCTTGGGCGGTAGCAATTGAATTCGTTGGAGAAGCTACAGATAGGATTAGAATGGAGGAGGCGAGGAGAGTGGCAAGTTTCATGGAGATTCTGTGTATAGGATCGGAGAAATCCGAATCGGATTCTCGCGGTTATTTGAGGAACTTGGGGCTGGCGAGGGGTATTGTAAACCGAAATGGCGGGTTGCCTAAACCAGAAATCGAACTAGTTTTGTCGTGTGGGAACTTGTGACGGATCTTGTGTTGAAGCGAGGGAGGGCTGGCCAACGGGGTACGCATGGTGAAGAGTTGAATAATTCTTGGAAAACCACTAGTCAAAGCGTGTTCGTCGGTTCAGGATAGAGACTTCGCCCCGCAGCAACTAGAGAGACAGCCGAGAAGGAAATCCGAGAAGGAAATCGAAGAGGTCGTCGGGAAATTGATGAATCATCCGTTTGCATTGCCGCTAGTAGCGTTGATGGTGGGGTTGGCGATATCGATCGCGATCACTCCATTTGCTAGGCGTTTGGCATTTATGTTCGGTCTGGTGGATTATCCAGACAACCTGCGGAAGCTTCACCGGCAACCCATTGCTCGGTGTGGTGGTATTTCGATTTTAGCAACCTTGTTGATCAGTTTTGGGTTGGTATTGTTTTTGTATCCCGAACAAGCCATTCATTTGGTAAGGGATTCTCAGCAGGCGTTGTCGTTAGGGCTCGGGGCGATAGCGATCGTTGGGTTGGGTGTGGTTGATGACCGATCGGGGCTCCGGGGACGGCAGAAGCTAGCGGTTCAGGTTTTGATTTGTATGGGGATAATCGCGTTTGGTTTTTCCATCGAGAAGGTTCAGATTTTTGGATATCCCATTGACCTTGGTATGTTGGCTTGGCCGTTGACCCTTCTGTGGTTGTTGTTGTGTATCAACTCGATCAATCTGATCGATGGTGCCGATGGATTGTGTTCAACCGTGGGCTGGATTTCATTTGCAGCGGTATCGGTGATATGTGCTTTTACCGGGAATCACATTGAGGGAATCATTGCTGCTTCACTTGCGGGAGCACTCCTGGGATTCCTGTTTTACAATCTGCCGCCGGCGAGCGTGTTCTTGGGGGACTCTGGCAGTATGCTTGTGGGGTTGTTCCTTGGTGTCTTGACGATGCGTTCGTGGTTTAGTGAGGGGTCGTCGATGTCGATCACGATTCCATTCGTACTGATGGCAATTCCGCTATTTGATTCATCGATGGCGGTCTTGCGGCGCAAGTTGACGGGCCGAAGTGTTTTTACGGTAGACCGAGGTCACTTGCATCACAATTTGATGCGTCATGGATTCCACGATCGGGCGTTGGTAGGGATTATCGCGTTGTTGTCATCGGTGACGGCTGCCGGTGCGGTAGCTGGAGTAATCTTGAAGTCTGATTTGATTTCGATTGCGACGATGGTCTTTGCTTTGGGTTCGTTGGTTGTTTCGAAGCTGTTTGGATTCGCGGAGCTGAAGTTGTTGTATTTGCGGGTCGAACGCATGGTAACAAGTTTGCTTTCACCGCCGAAGCGAAACATGAATGGCGTTCATCAGGAAGTCGTGCAGTTGCAGGGGACACGCAACTGGGATACGGTTTGGAGTACTTTAGTCGAATTCGCTGAAAAGCATGAGCTTGCACAACTCAGCCTTGACTTGAACATGCCTTGGTTGCACGAAGGGTACCATGCTGCGTGGAAGAAGAACATTCTTCCGGAATATTCTGAACGTTGGACGTTTCGGTTGCCCTTGAAGCATCAGGGGAGAATCTTTGGACACTTGGAATTTATCGGAAAGCACCAAGAAGAGGAAACTCTTTCGACTATTGCCCGGCTCACCGAACTTCTCGATGTTATGCAAACCGACCTGCAAGCATTGATTCAGGATTTTGAAGAAAAGCGTGGAATTCCGCGCCATCTGGACGATGAAGTCCGCAGCCCGGTTCCAGGGCAGCCAGTTCCCAATCTTTGATTTTTTGCTTTTTGTTCTGCGCGGTGACCTGAGGTGTCACAACGAAGTACGAAAAAATAGTCAAGAGGCTTGATCTGGCTCGCCAGTGAGCATTCATCGGATGCAAGCTTTTTTCGTAGTTCGCAGCATAAGAAAGACATGGCGAGATGCCAAAGTATTACGTCCAAAGCGGGTCGTTTCGCGGGATTGTCGTACGGGAAGACGCTCAAGCGGCTGCTCTGTGGGCAGTTGAGTCGGTGATGCGTGAACCGAATGGCAGATCGGAGCAATTGACTGAGGGGTTGTTTTTATTGGCGGATGCGATCGGGGTGAGCCAGCGAGGATTTGATCGCAAGGATCGTAAAAAGATTCGGACCTCGCAAGCTGTATTGCAGTGGATGCTTGGTCGTGATCGTTCGGGATACGTAGCCGGTTGATCGACCGGCTTAGTGAATTTCGTCGATGATCCTCTTGGCCGCAATTCGTCCGCTTTGGATCGCTCCTTCGATACTGCTTGTGCCGGTGTAGTCACCACAGAGAATGACACCATCGGCGGTGGTCTGTATACCGAAAGATTCCTCGATGGGTATCGGTAGGGTTGGCGTGAGGAATGCTTTAGGGATCGAGTAGGTGCGGAGATGTTTCCAGTGCCGAACGGACCAGCCAAACCAAGCTTCTAGTTCGTGCTGAACGATTCTGACGAGTTCTTGGCCCTGCACATCGGTCTTCCCGAGGATGTTTACGCTAGCGAGAACCTTATCCTTCGGTGCGTAGCTACTTTGTACCAGGCTTGGGAAAGCCACGTGATTGATGAACCAATCCCGGCTGGGTGGATTTCCTTCGAGGAATAGGATCGGAGTGTGTGTCGGGGCTGTTGCGGCATCTAGGCTAAAGTACACGCAGTGGGTGGATTGTTCGGGTAATACTTGCGCGGTCGGCTTCTTTGACTTCGAAGTCTGTATAGAGGTCTGAATAGAAGTCTGAATAGTTGATGGAATGTTTTCGATAGGCCATCGTTCACCGAGCAGGCGCATTGCAGTACCGATTTCGGTTGCTAGGAGCGTTTGCTTTGCATGAAGATGAGTTCCGTCCGAGAGTACAATTTCGTCGCGGCTGATATGGGAGACGGTTGCGTTGCAACGAATCGCGTTTTTGGGCAAGCCAACGCAGAGTGCTTTTGGAATGGCAGCCATTCATTCGGCGGGCAAAGCCGCGAATCCGCGCGACATCTCTCGGAAGACGAACTGCATTCGAGCTGAGTCCATATCGAGGGATGTTGCAAGGAAAATGCCACCGAGAAATGGGCGAAAGAATCGTTCGATGATGCGTTCTGAGAAACCAACAGAACGGAG
>CAIJIZ010000436.1 GCA_903820735.1 uncultured Pirellula sp. | reverse complement strand
TGGCAACGTTTCACAGTTTCGCTGGGTCTGGTGAACGGCACAAGATTGGGGAAATGGGGATCTATACGCTGCGTATGGAGCTTTATTCGTTCACGAATTCCGGTTTTGGAACCATGGGATTGCGTCAGGTTGCCACTACGATCCCAGAACCTGCTTCGATGGCAATCTTCGGGCTTGGGTTCAGTTTCGTGATGGCTGCTCGCCGAAAGCGAGCTAAACCGGTCAATCGTGAGACTTCAGCCGTCATCTAATCGTCGTCCAATCGCTATTGGGTACGCCTTCGAACCGATTGTTTCGCTCCTTTTTTACGCACACGACATCCTTGCGTAAAAAAGTGCTTCATGAGTTGGGAATGATTTGCTCCTTGTGTGTTTCCCGGCCCGGAAACTCCACGGCGATCATCCCCTTCTCATGAGGCTTTTCTTTTGGCTAACGGATGCTAAGGAGTTCGTTGGCATAGTGGACAGTTGGAATAATAACCGTATGGTATTGCAAATGTGGGAGGGGTTAGCCGAAGAGTGAGTCATTGGAGTTTGCGATGCAACTGCGTGTCTTGGACAGTCATACGGGTGGAGAGCCGACCCGAACAATTTTGTCGGGAACGCCTTTAACACAAGCGATTGCTCCAGGGGATGCTCGCCCAAGTGTCGCGCGGAGGCTCGAGACGATGCGCCGCGACTTCGACTTTCTGCGAACGGGCTTGCTGCTCGAGCCACGCGGCTCGGAAGTCATGGTAGGAGCGATTGTGGTTCCACCCGAGAATCCCGCCCATGCTGCCGGGGTGATTTTCTTCAATAACGTCGGCTACCTTGGGATGTGTGGGCACGGAACGATCGGGGCAGTGGAGACGTTGCGGTACCTCGGACTTCTTGCTCCGGGCAAGCACATCATCGAGACGTGCGTTGGCGATGTGATTGCCACACTGCACGCGGACCGCAGTGTTACGCTGCAAAACGTCCCGAGCTATCGAATCGCCAAAGATGTCCCAGTGGATGTGGCCGGCGCAAGCGGCCTGGTGTGCGACGTGGCTTACGGTGGCAACATGTTTGCACTGGTCGATGTATCCGATCAAGGATGGATGGAGCTCTCTGCAGCGAAGCTCATCGAGCTATCGACACAAGTGATGGAGTCGGTACGCAGCTCATTTCCAAATGTCGATCATGTTGAATTCTTTGCTCAGCCGAAGAATCCTCAAAATTCCTCCCGATCCTTTGTGTTGTGTCCCGGCGGGCAGTACGATCGAAGTCCCTGCGGAACAGGCACCAGCGCGAAACTGGCTTGTTTAGCAGCAGATGGAAAGCTCCAAGCAGGCGAGGTCTGGCGGCAGGAGAGCTTCATTGGAAGTGTCTTTGAAGGAAGTTTCGAGTGGGTCGATCGCGATAAAGGTGTGATCAGCCCTTCGATCAGATCCCGTGCCTTCGTCAACGCCGATCTGCAGATCATCGTCGATCCAGACGACCCATTCGCCTGGGGAATCCCTTCGGTGTAGAACTGACAGACTTTCGGCGTTGGAACTTTCCGTGTGGGGACTTTCAGCGTTGGAACTTTCAGCGTTGGGACTTGTGCTTGGGTAGATCTTGGGTGGCGGGATATTGGGTGACATGAAGTTGGGTGATGGGGAGTTGGGAGATGGGGAGTGTCAGCGATGAGTAAACGATGGGTGTATCGAAGTCATGATGCGGGAAGCTTCATGGCGTTTGCGGATCAGTTGCAGATCGACCCGGTGGTCTCGCAATTGCTCCTAGCTCGCGGAATAAACGGTGTGGAGAGCGCCAAGCTATTTCTAGAGAGCAAGTTCGCGGACTTGCGCGATCCGGAACTGCTTCCAGGAATCAACGTGGCTTGCGAGAGGATCCTAAGAGCCGTACGCGATCGAGAATCGATCACGATTTATGGGGATTATGACGCGGACGGAATGTGTGCGACGGCGATCTTGACCTCATGTCTAGAGTTGCTCGGCGCGGATGTGCATTACTTCGTTCCTAACCGATTAGAAGATAGTTATGGACTGAGCTGTGAAGCGATCGAGCGACTGCATCAGTTGGGACGCAAGTTGATCGTGACGGTCGACTGCGGGATCGGATCGCATACCGAGGCGAAGCGGTGTCGGGAGCTGGGGATGGAGCTAATTATCACCGATCACCATACGGCGGGTGTCGAACTTCCTGATGCCGTCGCGATCGTCCATCCGGGTTTACCGGGTGCAGGGTATCCTTTTGCTGGTTTGTGTGGAGCAGGCGTAGCCTTCAAAGTAGCTTGGAGACTGTTTCAGATGGTCGCCGGCGGGAAGAAGGTATCCGACGCGCAGAGGGAGTACTTGTTGCAAGCCATGACGATCGCTGCAATCGGAACGGTGGCCGACGTAGTTCCTTTGGTGGACGAGAATCGCATTTTGGTCCGAACGGCGCTGCAACTGATGGGTAAACACTCCCCCGTTGGATTGCAAGAACTGATCAAGCAGACGAAGTTGGAGGGGAAGAGCGTCTACCAAGCAGAGGATATCGCATTTACCTTGGCCCCCCGGCTGAATGCGGCAGGGCGGCTAGGTCAAGCGCAATTAGGGGTGGAGTTGTTAACAACCAGAGACCGGGAACGAGGTTTAGTTTTAGCGCAGTACTTGGATCGACTCAACGGTGATCGCGAATCGATTGAACGCAGCATCACACTTGCGGCGAGTAAACAAGCGAAAGAGCAACTGGAGGCTTCGAATGAACCGGTGTTGGTATTGCATTCTCCGGGTTGGCATTTGGGTGTGATCGGGATTGTCGCAAGTCGGTTAGCCGACCGATTCCACAGGCCGGTGGTGGTTATCTCCAGTGATCCGCACGGTCAAAAACCAGCGACAGGGAGTGGACGTTCGGCGGGAGTGATCGATTTGCATGAGGCGTTGGAATCGTGCCGTGAGCATCTGATCGGTTGCGGTGGGCATGCTGCGGCAGCCGGTCTGCGGATTGAGGATCGCAACATACCTGTGTTCCGCGAAGCTTTGAGCGATTTTGTGCGAGGGAGACTCGGAGAGCGGGATCCGGAGCAAACTCTTATGGTCGATGCGGAAGCGACGTTTGTGGAGCTGAGCTTGGGTACCGTAGGGATGATCGAGCGAATGGCTCCATTCGGATCTGGGAACCCTCGCCCGGTTTTTGTAGCAAGCGGAGTGGAGTTGCATGAACCCGCGAAGTTGTTTGGCCAGGGGGAACGGCATGTGGGAGTCCGGTTCAAACAACATGGACAAATTTTGCGAGCGGTAGCCTTCTCGCAACCGGAATGGGCAGAACGGATCAATGCCCATGAGGGGCTATTTGATTTAGCGTTTCGCGCGAATATCAATGAGTTTCAGGGTTATCGTCGAGTAGAATTACAGCTTGTTGACTGGCGGGGCAGTTCGCAAAAGACGTAGCCAGACTTCGGATACAGCAAGATATCGAGTGTAGCAGGATATCGAGTGTAGCAGGATATCGAGTGTAGCAGGATGTCGGGGGAAGCAGGATGTCGAGTGTAGCAAGGTGAATAAGATGAGCACTGGGGACGACAAGCCGGTATTGCAGATCGAGTCGGTGAGCAAACGCTATGGAACTGCACAAGTACTTCATGACGTGTCGCTGGAGTTACCCACAGGAGTTGTGGGATTGCTTGGGCCCAACGGTTCTGGCAAAAGCACACT
>CAIJIZ010000435.1 GCA_903820735.1 uncultured Pirellula sp. | reverse complement strand
GGTCGATGATCTCTGTCGATGATCACTTCAGAGATCTCTTTGGATTCTATTTCCCGTTGGGGGAAACCTCAGCCAAATGATCTATGGATTCTGCCGAGGGATCCTCGTCCAAGGTACGCGACTGGTCCGCACCGAAGTATTCGCTGATCTGCTCAAGCATATCAGTCGATCCGGATTGTGGCTCCACCGGGATCATTCCCAAGTGCTCCGAGCCTTGAACTAGCTTTTCTGCGACATCGATTCGAGTCGTAATCTCGTCCAGGGCTTGACGGACTTGGCCGATCGCACCGTCGTCAACCGCGAATTCGCTTCCAGCCTGAGCTACTTGGACCATCGTTAGGCGAGCCTGCAAGTTTTCGATTTGCACCTCAAGCTCACGTTTTGTCGAAAGCATTTCGTCGAGTTTCCTTCGGGCGGCGACCAAGTTACGTTCGCGTGCGTCGAGGATTTTCGAGAGTTTGTCAGCTGTTTGTTCAAGCGACTGATGGTGCTTGAAACGATCGCTTAAATCACAACGGATTTGTTCCGCGGAGTACTTCTTGCCCCTGTAAGTAACGTACTTTACACCGCTTTCAACATCATCCTTGAGCTTTAGAATCGCGTCTTTTGATTGAGACAAAGCAGTTTCCTTGGTGCTTACTTCTCGCTGAAGCTTCGCCACCTCGACTTCTTCTCGTGCAATCCGTTTCAAATTCTCAGCAATTTCCGGCTTGAGATTTGTAATCAGGTCGCGAGCTCTGGTAATCTCGACTTCGATGGGAATTTGATCCTTCACCGAGTCGCGCAAGCTATGGAAGCCAGTTCGTACGTAACTGACCGTAGAAGTCCCCAAAAGCAGGCCAGAGGTTCCAGCCAACAAAACCGATCCGATCAAAAACTTCTTCAACATGGTAATACCATCCCCTTTTAGGATAAAACCCTTGTGAAACGTTGCAAATCCCCGTTGCAACCGATAATGGCATTTCGCATGACCTGTCCGAATATTGTCCGCAAAAAGGAAATTTCTCGGAAACCTTTTTTCCTTTGGCAACTCGGACCCTTATCGGCGGTTGACAGGTTGCCCACCAACAGCGAATCTACTAGGGCTATCGCGGGCTCCATGGGGCGTCCGACTCGATCCGACTATTGTTTGAAGCGTTGAGCCGTAAGGCTTTAGATTTGAAACGATGACGCAAACTACTTTCGCCACAGCTACCCGACCCTACGGTCAACCCGCCTCGGATATCGGGGCTCCGGTCGACGATTGGTTCGAAGCTGCCCTCCAAACCTCCGTTGGGGTACTTGAGCCAACCCCGCTTGGAGGTCGTAGTTCCATCGTTCGAAACTCTTGGGGCGATGACGACGAAGACGCCGATGAAGATCTTCCAGAAGATGATCTGCAGGTCGATGAAGAAGAGGACGAGCCAGACCCTTTCGAGGATTTCGACGAAGAAGACTTTGACGATGATTTCGATGATGATTTCGAGGAAGAACTCGAAGATGAATACGAAATCGAACCGGCGGATGACGGGATGCTCGAAGGCCACCCGGACGCAGAAGATATTGATGATGTGGATGGCGACACACCTGCCATTGAATTCTCCGATGATGAGTGATCGATGTTTCGCGCTGTAAAGACCGACGTCAAGTTCCCTGTACAAGAAGAATCGATCCTCAAGTTCTGGAAAGAACACGACATCTATAAGAAGTCGTTGGCGCAACGGCAGGGTGCAACTCCGTTCGTCTTTTTCGAGGGTCCTCCGACCGCAAACGGGATGCCCCACCCCGGTCACTGCTTGACCCGCGCAATCAAAGACCTCTTCCCGCGATACCGAACCATGCGGGGGTACTGGTGTAATCGCAAAGCGGGTTGGGATACGCACGGTTTGCCCGTGGAAGTGGAAGTTTGCAAGGAATTAGGTATCCACTCCAAAGAAGAAATCGAATCCTTCGGCGTGGAACCCTTCATCGCTAAATGCCAACAAAGCGTCTGGCGATACATGCAAGAATGGGAAAGAGTCACCGAAAGACTCGGGTTTTGGATCGATCTATCGGAAGCCTACGTAACCTACCACCAAAGCTTTGTCGAAAGCGTTTGGTGGTCCCTGAAGAGCCTTTTCGATCGAGGCCTTCTATACCGAGGACACAAAATCGTTTGGTGGTGGGCTCAAGGGGGTACGGCCCTGTCGAGCGGCGAAGTCGGACAAGGGTACCGCGAAGTTGCCGACCCTAGCGTTTACGTTCGATTTCCAATTGTAAATCCTCCTCAAGGGATCCCAGAAGGCACTTCACTGATCGTCTGGACTACCACGCCGTGGACTCTTCCGTCGAACCAATTTGCAGCAATTCACCAAGATATTTCCTATGCTCTGTGTCGTACCGAGGATGCATCGGAAAACTCCGCTCCCTTCATCGTCGCCGAAGGACTTGTCAGCTCCCTCGGAGATAAGATCAAAAAGCCCCTTGTGGTCGATCGAACCTTCAAGGGAAGTGAACTCGTAGGGCTTCGTTATGTCCCACCCTTCGATTACTTCCATAAGAAGCATGACGAAACAGGTCGATTGCTTTCAGAAGAAACGCAGCACAAACAATGGCGTATCGTCCATGCCGACTTCGTTACCATCGACTCTGGAACCGGCATCGTTCACCTTGCTCCCGCCTTTGGTGAAGTTGACTATGAGGTACTGATTGCCGAGAAAGGTCGTTTCAGTGAGGGCACCGGCCCAGGCTTGATCTGCGCTGTGGGTCCTGACGGGAAATTCACCGACGAAGCCCCTGATTACCAGGGGGTGTGGGTCAAAGAAGCGGATAAGCCGATCACGCGAGCACTTCGCGAACGGGCTTTGCTTTGGCACCAAGAACAATACGTACACGATTATCCGTTCTGCTGGCGAGCAAGCGAAGATCCTTTGATTCAATATCCTCGC
>CAIJIZ010000434.1 GCA_903820735.1 uncultured Pirellula sp. | reverse complement strand
CTGATCACTTAGCCCATGACCAAGTTGACTTTGCGCAGACGACGGCGGTACGCATGTCGTTGCTTCGGCGGGCCTTTGAGCGTCGGGATAGGATGGATGCTCGGTGGCATCAAGGTTGGGATGAGTACCGACATGAGCAGCGCGAATGGTTGGATGAGCATTGTTTGTATGCGGCTTTAAAGGTCCATCATCACGAGAGTGCTTGGACGCAGTGGGGTGAGGGGTTGCGTCGTCGGGAGGAAGGGGAGTTGGTTCGTTGGCGGGAGCGGTTGCGGCAGGAGTGTGAGTTCGAGTCGTTCGTTCAGTACGAGTTCGATCGGCAGTGGAGTCAGTTGCGAGCTTTTGCGTCGGAGTGTGGAGTACGGATATTGGGGGATATCCCGATTTTTGTATCGATGGACAGTTCGGATGTTTGGGGTAATCAGCATTTGTTTGAATTGGATCAGGAGGGGCAACCGACGGTCGTCGCGGGAGTTCCGCCCGATTACTTTTCCGAGTTGGGGCAGCGGTGGGGGAATCCTTTGTATCGTTGGCATGAGCACCAGCGCGATGGCTATCGGTGGTGGATCGAGAGATTCAAGCGGGTGTTGCAGTGGTGTGATTTGGTTCGCATCGATCACTTCAGGGGTTTTGAAGCTTACTATGCCATTGCAGCTTCGTCGCCGGATGCACGGATTGGGGAGTGGCGAGAGGGGCCGGGTGAGGATTTTTTCCGCAGTGTAGCTCGAGGGCTCGGTGAGATACGCGGCGGTGCGGTAAGTGGTGGCGCGATAAGTGGTGGAGAATTGCCTGTGGTCGCAGAGGATCTGGGATTTATCACAGATGGGGTTAGGCGATTGCGGGATGCTTTTGGGTTTCCAGGTATGCGGATTTTGCAGTTTGGTTTTGGGAGTGGAGGTGCGGGTTCTCAAGACTTGCCGCATCGCTATTCGGTGAACAGTGTCTCGTATACTGGGACGCATGATAATGATACGGTGGTCGGTTGGTTTCAAAGTCAGCCGGGTCAAGGAAGTGTGCGGACGGCAGAGGAGATTGAGAGAGAGCGTATGTTTGCTTTGCGTTATTTGGATTGCGTGCCGGAAGATATTCATTGGGCGATGATACGTGCGATTTGGAGCTCCGTGTCTTGCATGGCGATTTCTCCTATTCAGGATTTGTTAGGGTTGGGTTCACAAGCGAGGATGAACACGCCTGGGAGTGTTGGAGGGAATTGGGGTTGGCGGTGCGGTTCGGGGATGTTGACGGAGAGATTGGCAGATCGATTGGGGGAGTTGACCAAGACGTTCGAGCGGTAGGAACGACCCGATAAAATAGGGGGTGGATTGCGAGGTTTATCATGCGGTTCACCACGTGCGTCATCATGCGGGTCATTACTGAGCGCAGTGCTGGGTGAACTAATCGGGATAAACGGAATGCGTGGTCTTGGTCGTGAATTGCTAAGGGGACTTCTAGAGAACTTCTCTGGCTAGTGGTTCGGGGATGGACGATGGATAGTTTGCTATGGCCATTTTAAGCAAACGAACGTTATTGGTAGCCGCATTGATCGGAGGGTTGGTGTATGCCTCAGAGTACTATTCGATTCGGGGGCTTGATGCATTGAGAATCGAGCCGAAGAGTGGAGTTGGGGGGGGCGATAGTGGGAGTGGATCTGGGGTGGTGGCGAAGTTGAAGGATTGGGTGGATCCGAAGGGTTGGTTTCCGGTGTATTACCGGGGGGAAGGTGCAGGAGGGGCGAGTGGTCAAGCTGGTCCCGTAGGATCAGGGAGTGGGGTGGGATCGGGAAGTTTTGGAAGTGTGGGTAGCACAGCAGATCAAGTTCGCAATGCTGATATAGCAGGAGTGGTGGTGGGTAAGGGAGGGTCGGGGGAGTTGGTGCCGAGTTTACCGGTAACACCGACGTTGCGGATTGCATCGTTTGATCTTCAGGGGTATGACGAAGAGAAGTCCGGGAAGTTAGCGGTGCAGGAGATCATCGCGCGGGTTTCACGCAATTTTGATGTGGTGGCTTTTCAAGGGATCACATCGCGGCAGAGGGATGTGTTACCGAAGTTGGTCGATCGGATCAATCAGGGGGGTGGGGCTTACGATTACCTAGTTGGGCCTCGAGTTGGGCCGCTGCATCAAGCGATGCATTTGGCTTTTGTGTACAACACGCAGCGGGTTGAGACCGATCGATACCAGTTGTATACGGTGGAGGATCCTGGAGAGTTACTCGAATTCGATCCGTTGGTTGGATGGTTTCGCAGTCGGTTGGTACCAGCGGAGCGAGCGTTGACTTTTTCGTTGGTCAACATGCATCTTTCTCCTGCGAGGTTGGATCAGGAGTTAGGCGTCTTAGCGGGGTTGGTCGAGAGCATTGGGCGGGACGGTCGTGGTGAGGACGATATTATTTTGGCGGGTGGGTTTGGCGTGCCGGATGCTCGGCTGGAGAGTTTGAGGAGCAAGAAGTGGATATTTGCCATTGAGAACATGGCGACGACGATACGCGGCGACGAGATGCTTGATCACATCCTCTTTCCGCCGAGTACTGGAGATGAGTTTACAGGTCGCTCAGGGGTGATCGATTTCTTGCGCAAATTCAATTTGAGTTTAGAGCAAGCGGGGCAAGTCAGCGAGCACTTGCCCGTATGGAGCGAGTTCTTCGCTGAGGAGGGTGGCTACCCTGGTTATCGGTAGTCGTGGGGTTTGGATGTTGCGAGTGCTTATTTGCGTTTTAGGATATAGACAACGTCTTCGGTTGATTCATCGATTTCGATAGGTTCATCGATGTCGTAGCGGAAGTCGTATGCGGTTTCGATTTCCCATTCCGGAATTTTCTTGATCATGGCAGCGAATTGTTTGTAGGTGTAGCTGCGTAGGACTAGGCAGTCGTCGATTCGCATTGAGCCGGTGGGTTTATAGATATCGAAGCGGAGGTTGAATCGCTCGATACGCGTTTTGGTGTCTTTATCGCGAGGCCACATCCGCGTGTTGACTTGTAAGTGTCCTCTACGGGCGGTCCAAGATTCTTCGTCGGTCGTTGGTCCGACGAGCGGGGTGAGGTGAAATCCTAGGGCGTAAATTCCCCCTGGACGGATTGCGGCAGCCATTGCTCGGAAGTGTGCTACAGTGGCTTTTTCGCTCAGCAAGTGGCGGAAGGAGTTGATGGTGTTGAAAGCTGCATCGTAGGGTTTTGGGGTAGTGAAATCGCACATGTCTGCGACGAAGGCGGTTTCTTTAAGCCCATGTTTGCGGAGTCTTTTATTGCAGAATTCGACTGCTTTTTCGTTCAGATCAAGCCCATCGCATTTGTATCCGGCTTTGAGCATACGGTAGAGGAGTCGGCCAGTACCGCAAGCTGGTTCGAGCAAACGAGTGCATTTGCGTTTGACATGTTTATCGAATGCTGCGGTGAGAAATTTGTATTCAGCTACCCAGTCGCTTGAGAAAATCAAATCGTAGTAGACTGGGTAGTCATAGATACTCTCGTGGACGGTTTCCATGATTCGCGATATCGTAAGTAGGAAAGGATTTAGGAATTTCGTTTGCGGTGAGTTAGGATACCTCAAACTGGCTGTGGCGTGCATGGGCCACAGATGAGCTTGGTTTTTTTTCGAACAATTTCCCGATTGTGGTGGTATGACGAACGGCGAGTGCGACAACTTGAATTCGGGAGAAGCTCGGCAGCCGCGGGTGCGACGCTATTCGATTACGCATGTGACCGATTACGTGTATTCTTCTGAAAGTTCGCTTTGTCACAACCAATTGCATTTGCGGCCAAGGGAATTGTCGTATCAGCGAACGTTACATTCCCAAGTGGAGGTGACACCACCGCCGGATTATAGTGTCAAGGGGATCGATGCCTTTGGGAACTTGACTGAGTTTTACAGCATCGAGCGGATTCATGCATCGATGCGCGTGGTCTCGAAGTGCGAAGTTGAGCGGGAGAGCGTTTCGTTTGCAAGCCAGGGGGGAGCGGGGCTGGGTTTACCGCAAGGGTTGCCAGTAACGGACTTGCGTGATTGGATTGCTGGCGTGCGGGGATTCGGAGGGGCGTCCGGTTCGGTAGGGAATCGGGATTTGGAGGCGATGGAGTATCTGTATCCTTCGCGGTATTGCCATCCTCACGAGGATTTTCGTAAGTTCGTGGAACCGATTTGGGATCCGCAGGTCGACAGTCTGCAGTTTGCTTTGGCGCTGAATCGGAGGATTTACGAGGAGTTGAGCTACACGCCATCTGCGACGCAGGTCAGCACGCCTCCTCGGGTGAGTTTAGAGAAGCGTCAGGGGGTGTGTCAGGATTTTGCGCACGTGATGATTTCCTGTTTTCGGACGATGGGGTTAGCTGCGCGTTATGTCAGTGGCTATTTGCAGACGATTCCTCCGCCGGGCAAACCTCGATTGGTAGGTGCTGACGCTTCGCACGCTTGGGTTTCCGTTTATTTGGGGCCTTTGGGGTGGTTGGATTTAGATCCGACGAATTGCGTGATTCCTGGGTTGGATCACATCACTATTGGTTGGGGGCGAGATTACTCCGATGTGCCGCCGGTTCAAGGGGTTTTTGTCGGTGGCGGGTTTACCAGCTTACAGGTAAGCGTCGACGTCCTACCGATTTCCCAGGAATGATCTTGCTTTGGATGGGCGGAATCGGGAAACTCCGGATCAACACGGGATCAGGGAGGATCCGATCGCATGCGAAGAGAATTCAACATTGGATATTGCTTGTTGGCAATGTGGGTTTGCTTGGGATTTTCCTGGGCAAATGCGCAGCAATTAGGGGCCGATGCGCAAGGGGCGACTTCGGTGGCCCAGGTGGGGGATTGCGTAGCATTAAGTTTTCTTGATTCTCGCGATCCTGCAAGTGTTCAGATGCACCGGGTGGTTGAAGAAGCGGTGGGTTTAGGATGGGTAGTTCGCACGGTCGACATGCGTCGCGAGACGCATTTAGTGGAGCGATGGCGGGTGCATACTTCCCCGACGACGATTCTCGTTCGTGCTGGACGCGAAGTGGATCGGATTTTGGGCGAAGTGAATCTTTTGGAATTCACACAGCGGATGATTCGTTCCTCGGCAGCGGACTCATTGCGAGGGGTGCAAGTCACGGTTCCAAGTACTGCCGGTGGTTTGGTTAGGCATCAATCAGCGACGAATGAGTTGGTCCGGGGAGCATTGGTGCCGATGCGGCCGATGCAATCGGTTGCTTCCACAACCGCAGTGGCATCAAGTACGGGGTCAAGCATTGGTGGTGGTGAAGCGGCGCGAAAAGAGCGAGCTCATCGGGCGACGGTGCGGATCATTGTTGACGAGCCGTCGCATCAAGCGGTTGGATCTGGGACGATCATTGATTCCCAGCAGGGAGAAGCATTGGTGCTGACGTGTGGGCATTTATTTCGGGATATGAGTCCAAATAGTCCGATCAGCATTGAGGTCTTTGAGCAGGGAGTGCCTGTGGCTTATGTGGGGCAGTTGATCCACCATCAGATTGAAGAGAAAGACATTGGGCTGGTTGTGTTTCGCCCGAGAAAGCCGGTAGATGTCGCACCTGTGATAAGTCGTGGGGGCGGACTTCGTGAGGGGCAAGCCGTATTCAGTGTTGGATGTGATCAGGGGCGGTTGCCTAGTGTACGTGATTCAAGTGTTACGAAATTGAATCGTTATCTCGGGGCTCCGAATATCGAGACGTCAGGTGCACCGGTTCAAGGGCGCAGTGGGGGTGGGTTATTCAATGATCAAGGTGAGTTGGTAGGTGTGTGTTATGCCGCAGATAGCCAGCTTGACGAAGGGCTTTACTGTGGAACGGAAGTTTTGTACGAGCAAATAGCTAAGCTGGGTTTGGAGCGTTTGATTGAACCCAAGTCTAGTGTGGGGGATGTCACACCTTCGAAGCTTGCGGTTCAGTTCATCGATGCCCAGGGGCGGGTGCAACAAGTGCAAATCGATCGGCCAAGTGAGCCGTTGTTGCAAGCGATACGGACCGAAGCGCAGGGATCATCGAGAATGCGGTAGGGGCGACGGGAACACAAAGTGAATACGACTCGGATGAATTGGAGCATACGAAAAGTCAATCAGTTACGTGTGGCGGAGCGCGTTCGCGCCATGGGGTTAGGGCTACTGTTTGTGGGTAGTTCTTTGTGGATGAGTTGTTTTTTGGGGTGTGGGACCACCAAGTCGGTGACAGCAACCGAGCAGTTACTGATGAGCGATGCGGTGGATGCGACAGTATCGCAGATCGATTTTCGGCCACTTTCTGGGTACAAGATTTTCTTGGACACCACCTACATGTCATCGGCGGGCAAGTCGATTCCTGGGGTGCCGATGACCCATAATTTGGTGACGTCCGATTACGTTATCAGTTCATTGAGGCAGCAGTTGACAGCGGCGGGTTGCATGTTGGTCGATACCAAGGACTTGGCAGAGATCATCTGTGAGGCGCGTGTCGGGGCGCTCGGCACCGACGGACACAACATGACTTATGGGTTACCTGCAAGCAACGTTTTGAGCAGTGCTTCTACGTTGATCACGGCCACCCCAAGTTTGCCGATCATCCCAGAGCTTTCGATAGCGAAGAAGGAAGTCAAAAGTGCGGCGGCGAAGGTAGCCGTGTTCGCTTATGATCGCGAGACTCGCGAGCCGCTGTGGCAGTCGGGTGTTGCGCAGGCTGGGAGCAACGCGAAGGATAGTTGGTTTATGGGGGTAGGCCCGATCCAGCAGGGGACCATTTATCGAGGTACTAGGTTTGCTGGGGACGGGATTGGTACGGGGGGTTCGAGCAATGACGAGTATCCGCTTTCGCAGACCGCTAATGGGGTAGAGCATCGTTCGCAGGTGACTTTTGCGCATCCGATATTCTCCAAGTCGCAAGATGGGGTGATTACAGAGCGGATAGCAAAGGACGAAGTGTCTGGGGATAGTAAGGGATCAGATGGCAAGGGGGTAGCGGCGAAGCTGACCAGCGATTCGAAGCGGCCCGGTGCCACACCGAATGCCTCGCCGAATGCGTCACCGAATGCTTCGCCGAGTAATTTACCGAGTGCATCCAAGCCGGCAGGTGCTCCGAAGTAGGTGTTGAGCCTGCGAGGCATATCCGTGACTGTTCGGATACTAGCACGATCCGAATCGATGGGCTAAAGTAAGTTTGCATTTAGCATCGCCCCCGAGTCACTTCTTGATTGGTAAGCCAATTCCATGCATTGTTTTTTTGATGAATTGCGACGTGTTCGTGTGATACGATTCTGCATCACCATGTTCTCTATGATGGTGATTTATTCCATTGGCCTGATCGGCGCGTCGTTGGGTGACGTGCGGCTTCCGGCGGTCTTTGGCGATCACATGGTATTGCAACGGGATCAGGAGTTGCGATTTTGGGGATGGGCGCAAGGGGGAGAGAAAGTCGTCGTTGAGTTTGGAGGCAAGAGCGCGCAGGGGGTTGCGGATGATCAAGGTCGATGGGTGGTGAAATTCCCAGCGATGGCGGCATCGAAGTTGCCGCAAGTCTTGACGATTCGCGGAGCGAACACGCTTCGGTTTGAAGACGTATTGGTCGGTGAAGTGTGGTTGTGTTCTGGTCAGTCGAACATGGAGTGGACGGTCGCTGCGAGTGGCAATCCGCAGGAGGAGATAGCGGCCGGAGATCATCCATTGATTCGTCACATCAAGGTACCTTTGGTCGCTTCGATGGTTCCCTTGGAGGATTTCAAGGGTCAGTGGCAAGTATGTTCTCCGCAGACGGTAGCTGGCTTTACCGCTTGTGGTTACTACATGGCTCGCGAGTTGAGTAAGAAGTTAGATGTACCGGTGGGTTTAGTGAATGCATCATGGGGTGGAACGCGTATTGAGCCGTGGGTTCCACCAGTTGGATTTGAACAAGTTGAAACATTGAGTGGAATTTATCGCTCGGTGATGGGGCGAACACCTGGTAGCAAGGAGTATCAGCAGAAGCTTGGTGATTACATCGAGCGTTTAGAGAGTTGGTTGCAGAGGGCGAAGCAAGAGGTTGGTGGTAAGGGGTTGGTGGAACCGAGTCCTGGTTATCCTGGAGATTTGGCACCTTTTACAAGTAACCAAGATCCAACCATGTTGTACAACGGGATGATCCATTCGGTGGTTGGGTTCCCGATACGCGGTGCGATTTGGTATCAAGGAGAAAGCAACCATGATGAGGGCATGTTGTATTTGGAGAAAAAGAAGGGGTTAGTACAAGGTTGGCGAACGTTGTGGAATCAGGGCGAGTTTCCTTTTTACTATGTGCAGATAGCACCTTTTCGATACGGCGATGCGGATCCGACAACATTAGCAAAGTTTTGGGAGGCGCAAGGAGCGATCGAGAAAGCGATACCTTCAACGGGTATGGTGGTCATTAACGACATCGCAACGGTCAGTGATATTCATCCGCCGAACAAGCAAGAGGTAGGGCGACGGTTAGCGTTGTTGGCTTTGCGCGACACTTATGGCAAGACCGATGTGGTTGCTAGAGGACCTCAGATGGAGGGGTTCGAAGTATCGGGTGGTGAATTGAAGGTGACTTTCAAGAACACCGCAGGAGGATTGAAGACGCGAGATGGGAAGGAGCCGAGTCATTTTGAAGTGATTGGCGTTGGGTCGAATGGCTACCATCCGGCGAAGGCGTCTATCCAAGGCGATCAAGTAATTTTGACTTGTGAAGCCGTGAAGGCCCCTCGGGCCTTTCGTTTCGCTTGGAATATGTTGGCTGAACCGAATCTGTGTGGTGGGACTGGGTTGCCTGTCGGGGCGTTTCGTGCGGGAGTCGAGCCAGATTTTCTGGATTCGATTTCGACTGCGAAGGAATACAAACTCATTTATGATTTGGATTTAAACAAGTTGTCGGCAGACATTCAGTATGACGTCAAGGTGGATGCGGCTAATGGTTCCTTTGATCGAATTGGGTATCTTGTTGAATTGACCGACAGCAATGGGGCTGAGCGCAAGGTGTTCGTCACGATGAAGGCGTTTACGGATGACGTCAAGAAGATTGGGATTCCGACTTTATCGAGTGGTGCGAGATTCCAGATGCCTGTGGAGGATATGGATGTTTTCAGTAGCACGTCGAACGTCGCAAGTGGACGCGGGATAAGTTCAGGGAGCATTGAGTTCTGGCCCGACAATTACGGGATGGTCAACGGAGCGCACGTCGAGGGGGCTTCCGATAGCATCTACGATTTTGGAGATGAGATTGCCGTGCCACCCGATGGTTATGGGAGCATGCAAGTACATAACGTGGGAGCGAAGCAAACGATCTTTGCGATCAATCAATGGAAAGCAGCGCAGAGGGCGGATATTGGGATCGGCAATAGTGACGGTAATACCAAGGATTGGACATTTACCAATAGTGCATCGAGCTGGATGAACAAACGGCTGCGTGTGTATGTCCGCCCCAAGCCATAATTTCGAAGAATTGCTCTCTCTTAATCAAACCGCCCTCAAGAGGGGGGCGGTTTGTAAAACAGGCCAAGAGTTGGACATTCGGAGCCGAGCGATACATAATCAATCGCACCTAAGCGTCGAGTTGGATTAGGATACTGAGATGGCTTACATTGCTGGGTTGGCTCAGGTTGCAAGTTTGGTTTAAGTTGCTGAGTTGCTTTAGGTTCATAGTAATCGCTTGAAGTGATTCAATATTTGACGGAAGAGTATGGATAGAAAGTAAATATGTTTCCGAGTCGATGAAGAGAACTCGAGAGTGCAGGTGAAGTATGGCGAGTGTAGGGGATCGGATAAAGAAGCGTCGTAAGGAGTTAGGTCTCAGTCAGCAGGACATCTGCGGTCGGGTGGGATTGAGCAAGAGTTTTTTTTCTGAGCTTGAGAGTGGCAAGCGGAATGTAAGTTCATCGAATTTGCATTCGATCGGAAAGGAGCTTGGGGTCTCGTTGGATTGGTTGATGACGGGTAAGGAGTATCAAGGCAAGTCGATGGCCTTGGAGTTTCCTGAATCGTTGATTGAGTATTCGAAGAAGCAGAAGTTAACCGCGAAGGTGTCGGGTTTGCTGATGGCTTTGCAGGAGCTAGCCGTATCGAGCAAGTTATCGGGTAGCAAGAAGAAGGTAGATTTTGAGAAGGTCGATTGGAAGCGGGTGCATGGGGCGTTGAAGGAGTTGTTGGGGACTTGATCCTGAGGTTCGATCCGCAGAGATAGCCGGGATAGCCGGGATAGCCGGGAGAGAGTGGTCGGAGTTGCGAGGCGAGTTGCTGAGAGGCGGATTGCTGAGAGGCAGATTGCTGAGAGGCAGATTGCTGAGAGGCGAGTTGCGGCCTGATGAGGAGTGGGGGCGACTCGGTGGGGCGACTCGGGGGGGGGCGAGGTTTATTCTCGAAGTTCGCGTCCGGTCAGGTGTAGGAAGACGTGGTGTAGGCTGGGTGATTGGACTTCTAGATTTTTGATGCGGACCCCCATTTCGGTGAGTTGCTGGATCCAGAGCGGGAGGTCGTCAGCGAGGTTGTGTGTAAACCCTAGTAGGGTGTTCGGTTCGGTGGCTTGGAAGTTTTCAGGTATTGCATTGAGTTCACCTTCGATTTCCAGTTGGACTTGTTTATGGCGACCGATTGTTTGATCGATGAGTTGATCTATTTTGCCGTCGGCGATAACCAAGCCGTGGTCGATGATGATAATTCGATCTGAGCGTTGTTCGGCTTCTTCGAGGTGGTGCGTGGTGAGCAGGATGCTGGTGCCTTCGAGGCTCAGTTGGTCGAGCATATCGAAGATACGTTGTCTGCTTTGGGGGTCGACACCGACGGTGGGTTCATCGAGGAGGAGGATGCCTGGGGCGTGCATGACTCCGCAAGCGATATTCACACGTCGTTTCATACCGCCGGAGAATTGGGAGGTTAGGTCATCGGCTCGGTCTTCGAGAGCGATCCATTTCAGAGCCCATAGGACACGTTCTTGGAGTTTCCGGCCTCGCAGTCCGTGAAGTCGGCCGAAGCATTCGAGGTTTTCTCGGGCGGTCAGGTCTGAGTAGATGGCGAGTTCTTGGGGGACGACACCGAGTTGCATTGAAGCGTTAGGTTGCCTGATGGATTTGCCGAAGAGTTTGATGGTGCCTTGGGAAGTCTCCGTACGTCCGGAGATGCAGCGGATCAAGGTCGTTTTTCCGGCTCCGTTTGGGCCGAGGAGGGCGATGCGTTCGGCAGGGCGGATGTGCAGCGAGATTCCGCGCAGGGCTTCGTGAGCCCCGTAGGATTTGCGTAGATCGTGGATTTCCAGAGCGAGTGGTTTCTCGGACACGGCTTTCTCGGGGACAGTTTCTTGGGCACAGCTTCTCGGGCTAAGGCTCATTGCTCTTGGCGCCCTTGGCGTTTTTGCACTGGCTCAGATTCCGGGGGTTATGATTTCGGGGGTTGTGATAGGTTGGCTTACGCCTGGAACTTTTTTCGATAGGGTATCGATAAGGAATTGTTTGGGTGTAGGGCAAGCCCGATTGGGGCATCGATGGTATAATGTCCTTGATAGTTCCAGGACGGCACCCCGATGAAACAACGGAAAATCGATGGGTATTTTCGATAAGTTATTCAACAAGAAGCCCGGTGGATCTGGTGATGCCGGGAAGGTCGTCAAAGCGAGCAAGTCGGTAGATATCGAGGGGCGATTTGAGCGGTTGCGATCGGCCATCAGCGGTACGATGAGCAATTTTTTCGTGGCCAAGGATCGGCAGAACGAGAACCGAGTGGTTGGTGTTAAGCTATGCGACACCGACAAGGTAGAGTTTTTTGAGAGTCGGTTTAAGGGATTGAACAAGCCGAGTGAGGGTGATATTGCGATCCAGATGCAGCACTCGAACATCGTGAAGACCTTGGAGTATGGGACTTCATCGAAGGGGCAGTTGTTCATTGTGATGGAGTACATCGACGGTCCTGGATTGAATCAATTGATTCACGAGCGGCAGGAAGAGCAGTTAGCGGGTAAGAGGCTGGAGATGATCCGTCAGATGGCCGAAGCGTTGGCTTACGTGCATCGCAAGGAGTTCATACACCGCGACATCTGTCCTCGCAATTACATGGCGACGAAGGATCTTGGCACGGTCAAGTTGATCGACTTTGGGTTGACATTGCCGGCGACGAAGGCATTTATGGCCCCTGGGAATCGGACTGGTACCCCGTTGTACATGTCCCCTGAGATTGTGCGTCGTCGTTCGACTGATAAGCGGGTAGATATCTTTTCCTTTGCGGTTACCTGTTATCACTTGATCACGTTTGATTTGCCTTGGCAGATATCCGATACCTCGGGACGGGCGGCGTTGCATCACGACACGTCACCGCCTCGCGACATCCTTGAGCATCGGCCGCAGATGGATAAGAACTTAGCGCAAGCGATCATGGGTGCGATGCATGCGAATCCCGATATGCGGACCCCGGATGTTGATACATTTCTTAGGCAAATTCGCAACGTCAAGGAATCGCCTTAGGAAATAACTTCATTTAGAAGCTTCCATCCTCTCCAGTCGGTACCTCTCCTTATGTCTAAGCCTTCGAAGATGTCTTTACGACCGTATGATTCTGCATCGCTACAAATTCCTTTGGTTGCTGCGATGGTGTCTTTTGTTCTTGCGATACCGGTAGTCGTTTCGGGCCAAGAGGTACCCCGAATTCAGGATTCAACTGCACCGAATCCCTCATCGCCAAGCACGGCTGATGAGCTTCCCTCAGCTCAGCGACGAATGACCAAGGATCCGACCGAGTTGAGGCATTGGCTCGAGAGTATGGTCTGGTATCACGGGTTCAGTCGCGAAGAGATCTTGAAAGTTACAGGGTTGCAGCCAGGCGAGCTGGATGAATCCTTGAAGCGATGGAATATTTCGCCTGGTACAAAGCCACTTGCAGAGGTCGATCCGCCAGTTTTTGTACTCCCCTACCCTGGTGGGCGACATCCTCGCATCGGATTTCTCGACGGAGCGATCGAGCCGCAGCGAGAAACGAAGCTTAGTATTTTCGCCCCGTGGGATCCGACAAGTTACGTTGTGTTAGATGCACCCGAAGCGCTTTGGTCGAACTTGGGGCTGACCTATTTGGCTCATACTCACATCGATACGATTTGGGACAAGCAAGGGATTGAGTTGGAGCAACTCGAGTGGAGTCGCAAGCCGGACGGTAGTTTTTATTTGCGACGAGAATTGCCAAACAAGATTGCTTACGAGCTCTTAGCGACACCGCACAGGGACCGATTGGCTATTCGCATGACGCTGACGAATGGAACGAACGCGCCCCTCTCCGACCTGCGTGTGCAGATGTGTGCGATGCTCAAGGGTTGTAAAGACTTTGATCAGCAAACCAATGAGAATAAAATCTTTCGAGGGTCGCTTGCGGCTTGCAAAAATTCGTCTGGTGATCGCTGGGTGATTCTTGGATTTGAGCCGAACCATCGCACTTGGGGTAACGCCCCCTGCCCTTGCCTGCACTCCGATCCCATCTTCCCGAATCTTGAGCCAGGACAAACTGGAACGGTGCATGGTTGGTTGTCGTTCTATCAGGGGACTGAGATCGACGCTGAGCTTGCGAGGATCGAGAAGCGTTGGAACGCGGTTGATGAGCGAGTTGTTTTCGGGAAGGTTGTAGATGATGCGACAGGCAAGCCGATCGCGAGTCGAATGTATGTTCAAAGTGAATCTGGCGTACCTTACTTTGCCGAAGCGTCGGATGTAGAGGGGAAGACCGTACGCTATGAGAAGCAGAACTGGAACCGTGCCGAGTCAAACGAGTTTCACACGAGCATCTCTGCGCATCCTTTTGAATTGCGATTACCACCCGGCGAATACACGGTGAGCGTCGAGCGTGGGAAAGAATATTATCCTTGGACGCAAACTATAAGGGTGGGGGATGAAACGCCCAGGCTCGATATACGATTGAAGCGTTGGGTCGATATGGCAGCGCGAGGGTGGTATAGCGGAGATACCCATGTGCATACGACTGTAGATCGGTTGAAAGTCGCGATGCAAGCGGAGGATGTCAACGTGGCGTTGCCGATGGTTTATTGGACTACCCGTAGCGAGCGCACTGCGGAATTGGGGGATCGGACCGATCCGGACGATGCGCGATTGCCGAGCGAATTGATTGCCGTGGATGGAACACATGTGATTTGGCCGAAGAACACCGAGTGGGAAATATTCAGTGTCGGTGGTAAACCGCATACGCTCGGGGCGCTTTTCGCACTGAATCATCAGACCGCATTTGACGTAGGGATTCCTCCGGTGAAGCAAGTCATTGCTCAAGCGGATCGCGAAGGAGCGATCCTGGACTTGGACAAGCATGACTGGCCGTTTGCGATGGTATTACCTCCATTGCTTGGAAGTCGTTTGACTTATGAATTAGCGAATAATCATATGTGGCGAACTGAGTTTGCTTTTAGCAAATGGACCACACCGGCACCGGACTGGATGGGATTGGGGGATGGGAACAGCGGAGGAGAAAAGGAGTGGATGGAATACGTCCATCGTACGTATTGGACATTATTGAACTGCGGGTATCGTTTGCAACCTTCTGCCGGGACGGCTTCTGGAGTCCATCCGGTGCCGGTGGGGTATGGGCGAGTTTACGTACATTTACCGAATGGATTCAACTATCGAGAATGGATGGAAGGGTTACGTCAGGGGCGTACGTTTGTGACTACCGGCCCAATGGTACAAGTTCAGCGCGAAGCAGATCGACTTGAAATCCAGGCACAGGCGGACGGACCGATCGATTCGATAGAGTGGATTGTCAACGGTATAGTGGAGCAGTTGTCGGTGTCCAATCAGGAGGAGCAAACGAATGGATCGTTTGCGATCAGTTTGGAGCGACCCGTGCGCTTTGAAACGACGAGTTGGGTAGCTGTTCGTGTTTGGCAGAAGTCGGCGGAGGGGCGATGGCGATTTGCGCACAGTGCCCCAAAATGGTTTGACGTTCAGGGTAAGCCGTTGGTGCCATCGGATCGGGAGCGAAAGTACTTGATCGATCGCGTGGAGGGGGAGTTGAAACGAAGCCGTGGGGTGTTATCCGCCGAGGGAGTAACGGAGTATGAAGAGGCGCTTGATGCGTATCGCAAGATTGAGCGAAAGGGCCCCTGATGGGGGATTCGATCGGTAAACGGGATTCATGGTGATTCGCTCCAGTATTAAAGCACCAGCATCTAAGCACCAGCATCTAAGGGCGTTTATCAAAGAATACGAATTGGTGTCGACCTTATTTATCTTGCAGCAGCTCCGCTGCGCTTTTGTTCGAGACCTCTGACTTGATGTCGAAATGTTGATCCATGGTGAATGGAATTCGGATTTCACTGTGTTTCGTGTCACTGTGTTTCGTGTCACTAGCTTTGTTGAAGTATCCTTGGATTTGTAGTCGGAACGATTCCTTACGGGAAATAAGGTTTGGGATCTTGGTCGAGATTATCGAAGCCTTGCTTGTCACGATTCGTCCTCCAGCGACGCTGTTGACCGATTCGTATTCTCTTGCAGGGATACTCAGCGGCAGTTTGAGCTTTTCTGTAGAAGGATCGACCGAGTTGTCATCATAGGTGATCGTCACGGAAGATATTACAGCGGACTTTAGTGAGAACGTGTTATCCGTGTAGTCGAAATTCACCCCGCACGGCAAGGAGCATGTTAGTGTGCCACCGGCTAAACCGCTTAATCTCAGGTTCGTGTCGATCGAAATATTTGGAATGCATTCACCTTCGTTCTTCGACGTATTCGAGAGTGTGAATTCGAACGTATTGACCTTGTAATTGCCGGTGGGTGGTCCGATAGGGATGCACGGAGGCATTGCGGTCAATATGGTTAAGAGTGCAAGGAGAGCGAGGATTCGATCGAAGATATACATGTGGTTTTTCTTGTGGCGAGTCGATTGTTGACGTTGGTAAGGTTAAGGGATTTCGACTGCGCCTAACGAGCACCAAGTTGGACTGTCCCGGTCTTGTTCAGCATTGGCAAACCGTACGGGTTTCCCTTGTTTCAAGGTGTTTGGGATGCGTATGGCAAGAATATAGCGTCCGGTGGGAACGCCATCGATATCGAAGGACTCTCGCCATTCTCGTGAAGGCTCACTTGGAAGTAAACCGGTTAGCTTTCCGTTGCCTTGGAAGATTTTAAAGGGTTTCTTTTCAGTGCCAGTTGTTTCAGTGCCATTTGTTTCGGGGCCAGTTGTTTCCGGGGTGGGTATTTCCGGGGTGGGTATCAGGGCGAATTGAGTAGTCCAAGGATAGTAAAAGGGGGCAACACCACGGTTCTCAACTTCGACGCTCACCTTTAGTGATCTGGTGGCAATGTCGGATTTCGTGGGCTCTGTCAGGTCGATTGTTGCACTTGGGATATGGAATTCGTATCCCATTTTGTGAACTTGATCAGTTGCGCGTTTGATCCGATCGGGCGATTGTTTTTTTTCAAACATGCCACTATCCATCAACCAGCTGACATGGGTCGCTTGGACGCAGCGCGAAAAATCCTGGACCTGCGGCTCGGAGGGCTTTTCGTCGAAGACGATGCCCCAAGCTTCGGGGCGGATCTCACCACCGATGGGGTGGGTCTTCCATTTCGCTTCAGCTTGTTGGCCTGCCTGGTTCAAGGCAGTCATGTAAAACCATTCTTCGTTTTGTTTTCCAGTATGGAGAGTGGCCCAAGCGAAGGAGTCGTCATGGTAACCGAATTTCCGGTTGCCGTTGGCTGCCTTTTGCTGATCGTTTTCGCTGGCGGGGTACCGTAGAAGAATTGGGGTGATTTGGAATGCTGCTTCGTAGGCACTCATCACTTCTTGCTGCACGGTCTTGCTGGCAAAGAGGTCTTCGCGGGGGTAGGTGTGCCATTCGCCCCAAGTCCCGAGCAAACCGGCAGTGATGAACCCAAGACGCGGGTCAGCGTCATATTTTTTTCCGAAGGCAGCGATGAAGTTCTTCAGTGATTTGCGTAGGTTCGCATCTTCGTAATCGGGCGTTTCAACTTGGGCGGGAGGAAAGGGTTGCGTATTGGTGTTTAGGTAGCGATGTACTTTCAGTCCTGAATTTACAAGGAATGGTGGGATGACCCCGGACTTGTTTGGATACTCGAGAAAGATACGGATGACGGCTTGATGCCCGCGGCTTGAGACATCATCGAGAAGTTGCTCTATGGGATTCCAGTCGTAGGAATCGAAGTCTTTGACAATTGCAGAGTAGGAGAGGTAGTTGAATTCCAGGGAGTGAGGGAAGCGGTTTCGAACGTCCGCTTGGTATGGTACAAGTCCTTTGAGCGGATTATCGATGGGGGCGGGTTGATAGGTTAATCGGGTGCGAGTTTGTGCGGTCGCGGTGGGCAAAGAAGAGATAGTTTGGGTCAAACTAACAAGAAAGGCTGAAAGGTAGAGTAGTTTGCGCATCTTTGATCTTGGCTAGATAGTAGTAGTGTGAAGTACGACGGTTTCTCTCGCTGTTGTCGACTAGACTTCCTACTTGTTCGATCCCAGGTTTCTTCTGGATCGATGCAGTCACCCTAAGGTAGTAAGGTATTGTCGAGTTGGATGGTACCTTGCAAGTAGCATACGGTATTGCCGGAGATCAGGACGCGGTCGTCCAAGAGTTGGCAGTGGAGTCTGCCCCCACGTTTGGAGAGTTGGCGTGCCATGAGGTTGGATTTGCCAAGTCGGTTCCCCCAGTAGGGTGCAAGCATGCAATGTGCGGAACCGGTCACGGGGTCTTCGTTAATCCCGCAGTTCGGCGCGAAAAAGCGACTTACGAAATCTACATCCGTTCCGGGAGCGGTCACGATGAGTCCTCGCAAATCGAGTTGCTTGAGCATTTCGAAGTTGGGGGTCAGTTCGATGATGTCCGATTCGTTGGGGAGGACCGCCAAGTAATCCATCCCTCTGAAACATGCTTGTGGCACGATACCGAGCGCTTGGATCAAGAGATCGGGGGCTTGGCAACTTTCTAGGGTTTGGGATGGGAAATCGAGTGTCAGTAAGGAATTGTTTTTTGCGACTCGCAGTGGTCCGCTGCGGGAATGGAAAGTGATTGTCGAGATGAGTGGATGCAGATCGAAGATCACATGTGCAGCGGCGAGAGTTGCATGCCCACAGAGATCTACTTCCGTGTTTGGAGTGAACCATCGCAGGTGGTATTCAGGGGCATTGCCGACGAAGAAGGCGGTTTCGGAAAGGTTATTCTCTTCCGCGATGCATTGGAGGATGGTGTCAGGAAGCCAATGGTCAAGGGGGCAAACTGCGGCTGGATTGCCTTTGAAGGGCCCGTCAGCGAATGCGTCGATCTGGTAGATAGGAATCTTCATACGGTCTTGTGCGTGGGGAATTTCCAGAGGTTGGGAGTCCAGAAGTGGCTGCTCCAGGAGTCTTTCGTTCCGCACTCGCGGATACGCATTTCTTGGGAATCGATTTCGATATAAAAGAAGGCTTGATTGCCCCCACTGAAGTGGCTTGAGTTGTCGATGTTCAGCAGGGGGATACCCGAGTTTGTTTTTTCGGGAGTGCCGTTCCAGAGTTGGATGTTTCGAACGTGGGTATGACCGTAGAGGATCGCGATGATGTTGTATTTGCGGATCGCTTCGTAGTAGGCAGCAACATCACATGGGTTCCATTCCATCGCTAAGTTTGCTTCGTTGGTCAACTCGCAGGGTTTGCTGTAGCGAGGTAGGTCGATGTGGTGTGTGAGCAAGACGGGGCGATTAGCGTCCGCTGCGTGTTGTTGTAAATCACCGATAAGGAATTCGAGGCTATCCATTGGGTTGTAGCGTCTACGTTGCTCGTTGCGGAGGTCATGGCCAACGACGATACCGAGATTGATGCAGTGGACGGGTCCGAAGTCCCAGGAGTAGTGCAATCCGTTTGCGGATCGGGCGAGGACTTGGCGAGCTTTGGTACGTTCGATCAAGCCGTCGATGGCTAGGCCGTCGCCGCTGGGGCTATCGTGGTTTCCGTGGACTTCGTAGACCGGGTATTTCAATCGACCTTCGGTGCCATTGAGTCCGAAGTCTTTGCTGAAGCCTTCCCATTCGCGTTGTTGCATTTTCGATTGGACAGCACCTCGTTTATCTCCTGTATCGATGATATCCCCGGCATGGATCACACCCTGGATGGTTCCGACCCGACCACCGCCAGCTTCGGCGGGAATCTCGGTATTTGGGAGCGCATTTAGGGTGTCGATCAATCCGTGGCAATTAAGGATTGAGGATTCCATCAACTCAGAGGGTGATTGTTCGTTGGCGAAGTAATGCGTATCGCCGATGGCGAAAAATCTTACGACATCGTCGTTGGTTTCAGTGGTACTCGGCGATGAAGTTCCGTCAGCAAGGCTTGGTGAGCAAGCCAACGATGAAGCTAGAGCAGCGGATGATTTGAGAAAATCGCGGCGTGGAAAGGAGTTCATAGTTCGCTTACTCCGATGGTTGAACGATTGGTTCCGTCTGGTTGGGTTGTTGTTTTGGTATGGCGAACCAAGCGGAGAGTAGACCGATGGCAAGGACAGCTGCTGCCAAGAAGAATGGGGCACCTGGAACGTACAGTGAGCCAGCCGGGTCGATCGTCGCTTTAAAGACGCTTGTGAAAAGTATTGGTCCGATCATTCCTGCGATCCCGTTGAGCGAACTGTTCGCGCCGGATAGCTGGCCTTGAACACTCGGGTCGACAGCTTTGGACATCAAGCCTTGGATGGCAGCAGAGAAGAATCCCATCAAGCAAAAGATGACGGTAGAAGCCATAAACATCGTGCCGTTATCGACAATACCGTAGGCGAGGAAACCGAGGATGCCACCGAGTAGTCCGAGAAAAACCATGACGCGTTCACCGAATGCTCGCATCATCGGTCGTATCAGTCCACCTTGGACTACGAAGTTCAAGATACCGACGATCGCGAGTGCTTTACCTACTGTTCCGGGTGACCATCCGAACCGCGAATCGGTGTAGAGAACAAAGACACTGCTAAAGACCGAGTGTGCGAGTTGATAGGTAAAGAGGCTTATGGCCATCGGCATCAAGCCCGGGACGCTTCTGAGAAGTTTGAGGGAACCCAATGGGTTTGCGCGGGACCATTGAAAGGGTTTGCGAAGTTCCTTCGGGAGTGATTCCGGGAGAAAGAACAAACCGTAGAATGCGTTCAAGAGGGTTAGACCAGCGGAGACCCAGAAGGGGAGTCGCAGGTCGATATCACCGAGATATCCGCCGAGGGCAGGTCCGAGAATGAATCCAAGACCGAAAGTTGCTCCGTAGATACCGTAAGCCGCTGAGCGATTTGCGGGTGGAGTTACGTCGGCGATATAGGCACTTGCGGTTGAGAAACTCGCTGCGGTGATACCGGCGAGGATACGTCCGATGAAGAGCCAAGTCAGGTTCGGGGCGATGGCCATGAGGATGTAATCGAGTCCCAAGCCGAAGGCAGAGATCAGCAGGACTGGTCGCCGACCGAAGCGGTCCGAGAGAGCTCCCATGATCGGGGAGGAGAAGAATTGCATCAGGGCCCAGATGGTGCCGAACCAGCCAACATAGCTGGCGGCTTGTACTGAATCATTGCCCGCGAGCTCTTTGACCAATTTCGCTGTGATCGGGATCACGACCCCAAGGGACAGAACATCCATCAGGACCGTCACGAGGATAAACGGAATTCCGGCTTTGGATGCCTGAGTTGTATTCACTCGATTCTCACTTGCTGGTTGCGTCATTGTGGGCTGTCGAGAGGCTCTGGGGCATGGAGGGTGCTAGGGGCATTCGAATGCTGAGGGCATTGCGATGCTGGGAGGGATGCCGTTGTAATGGGACCCGAACGGGTGGGACATTCTAACCGCCAGATGTGTTTTTGTAAAAAAGGGTTTCGGCCGGGGGATTGTGACTTGCGCTGCGAAAGGAAAGCAGCCGAGAATACGGCCTAGTATGCGGCCTATTATGAGATCTCGGGAGGACTCACTAGAGGTTATGTGAAGAAATCTACCGAATCAGCGATAGCGGGTGGATTGGTTAGTGCGTTTTGGTGAGAGTTTTGTGAGGAGTTTAGGGGAGAGATCTCGGTAAGGGACGCATCTTCGAGAACGATGTGCTCGTCCTTGCGTTGATGATTCGAGGAACCATAGTGTGATTTACCTTGGGCATCTCGATCAGTGGTTTCACGGGGAGAGTCTACAAGATCGATTTCGATCACATTCTCGGAGTTGGATTGAGCGTTGAGGAT
>CAIJIZ010000433.1 GCA_903820735.1 uncultured Pirellula sp. | reverse complement strand
TTGTCCGTCGACGATGACTGGATGAGGCCAGCTTTCCCCGTTATGGGTAGCAAGTTTGAATTGGCCTAGCAGTTTGTAGGCTTTGGTATCGGTATCGATCAAAGCCATGACGCCATCTTGGTATCTGAAGAAGAGTTTGTTGTCGGCTGCGAGGATTGCGGCTGATCCGCCACCGGCCCCGCGTCCTTTTTCCCAGAGATCTTTTCCGGTGCGCCATTCGACGCATGCGGGGAAGCCATTGTTATGACCGTGACCCATGTAGACGTAGTCCCCGATCATGATCATGCCACCGTGGTGGTTTTGAAGTTCCTTGGAGGACTTGTAGTAGACTTCTTTCACATCCCATTTGTTTGCGTTGCGAGAGATCTCTAACAGAGCGGTTCCCCCATCGTTGTAACCGGTCGAGCAGAAGACGAAGTTACCGTTGATGAGCGGGGTTGGGATATTGGCGGTGGTGTTCGCGACGCGGTCGTAGTTCCAGAGGAGTTCACCGGATTCTGCGTCGTAACTGACGATCCCGTTACCGATGAGTTGAACGTATTGTTTTCGGCCAGCGGCATTCGAGATGACGATGGAGGAGTAACCGGCCCCTTCGTTACCACGTAGTTTTCCGTCGGCGGATTTTCCTTCAGGGGCTTTGCCTGACCAGAGGATTTCGCCTGATTTTTTATCGAGGGCGACCACCATCGACTTTTTGCCACCTGGGGTGCAGAGTAGTTTTTTGCCGTCGATCAATGGTGATTCGCTGTATCCCCAGCCCGATTCCATTTTGCCACCGAAGTCGCCAGGGAAGCTTTTCTTCCATACGACTTCACCGGTTCGACCGTTGCAGCAAACGAGGATTCCGTCGAAGCTCAGGGCATAGACTAGACCGGTTTCGGGGTCGAAGGTTGGGGTTCCGTTTGCGGCTCCCTTATCCGGGGTGAAAGGGGTTTTCCAAGCGACGCTTCCGTCTGCTTGGTTCAAGCAATGGAGGGTCGTTTGTCCGTCGGAGTTTCCGATGGTGTAGAGCAATCCGCCGTAGAGCGCAACGCTTGCCATTCCCGAACCGAGTCCTTTGGTGCGGTAGGCGATTTCCGGACCGGACTCAGGCCATTGGTCCAGAAGCTTTGATTCTTTAGCGATCCCATCGCGGTTCGGTCCGCGCCATTGGTACCAGTCGTTGGCTTGTGTGTACAAGGTAGTGGTTGTGAGCATTACCGCGAAGCCAGCAATCAACTTGCGGGCGAGTCGGTTCGAGGTTGAGCGGTGTTTGATTGGTCGATAGTTCATTGTGAAAGCCTTTCGAAGCAGTGGGGTTAGGAGTGAAGGGTAGGGGAGGTGAAATTTACGGTAGGAGAATCGGAGGATTATATCCAGGTGTGTTTTCCGAATGTGTATTCCGAGTGTATTTATAGCGAAGGCCGGAATGCCACGCTGTAAATGCTTTTAGGAATTCGTATGGGAAACTTGGATTTCCTGTTTTAGATACTTTGTTTTTCGAGCGAGGGCAATTGATGTAGATCGGTGGGATTTGGAGGTAGCAGGAATGTTGAAAAGTTGCGGAAGCGTCGGGAGAGGAAGAGTTTCAAGTCATCGAGCAGGGAGTAGATGACGGGTGTGACGATAAGCGAGAGGAGGAGCGAAAGGGCTTGGCCGCCGATGATTACTTTAGCCATGCTAGCCCGAGCGCTTGCGCCGGGGCCTTGGCCCATCGCGATTGGGATCATAGCGGCCATGAGCATCACGGTGGTCATCAAGATGGGGCGCAATCGCGTGTGGTTGGCTTCGAGGATCGCAGGTTCGCGCTGCATCCCGGCCCTTCTTAGTTCATTGGTTTTATCGACTTGGAGAATCCCATTTTTCTTAACGATACCGATGAGCATAAAGAGTCCGAACATGGCATAGAGGTCCAGAGGCGTTCGCAGTAGGAGGAGTGAGAGTAGACCGAAGGGTATCGTCACGGGTAGGGCTGCGAGGATGCTTATTGGGTGAATCCAGCTTTCGAATTGGGCGGCGAGAATCAGGTACATGAAGGTGATGCTCAGGATCAGGGCGACGGCGAAGTAGTATGCGGTTTCGTTGAGCATGTCGGCTTGTCCGCCAAAGACGATGCCGTAGTCGGGAGGAAGTTTCATATCCGCGACGCATCGATTGGCGTATCGAACTGCATCGTTGAGAGAGACTTCATCGGGGTGTGCCATGATGGTGACGGTTCGTTGGCGATTCAATCGATCGATTTGGTTTGGCCCTTGTTGTTCGTTTAATCGAGCTAGGCTTGCGAGTTCGATTGGGCCGGCGGTAGGGGAGGGGAGTGTAAGAGCCAGGAGGCTTTTAGAATCGGTACGGAATTGTTTCTCGGCACGGAGCCAGACATCGTATTGTTCGGTTCCTTCTTTGTAACTTGAGACGATTTGTCCACCGACGAGAACATTGAGGGTGTTTGCGATGTTTTGGACAGGGATTCCGAGATCCATGGCTCGTTCGCGATCGATGGAGACTTGGAGTTCAGGTTTGCGCATCGAGAGGGTAGAGTCGACGTCGACCATGCCGGGGAGGGCTTCAAGTTTGGCTCGAAGGGTTTCGGCGTATTGAGCGAGTTGATTGATGTCGGGGCCTTGCAAGCTGATTTGAAAGATACGGTTATCGCCGTTGGGTCCGCCCCCGAGAGCGGATACGTCGGAGACAGAGGTGCGTAGGTCGGGGTACTCCGAGAGGATTTCTCTGGTTCTGCGCATGATGTCGAATTGGCTGAAGTTTCGGTCTTCGAGTTCGACGAGTCGCAAGTAGATGGAACCTCGAGTGACGTCCCCTTGTCCCTTCGCTCTTCCGCCTTGGCCGATCGACGTGTAGCGATGGACAACGCCTGGAAGTTCCGCTAGGCGCGATTCGATTTCCCTGACGACTTCGTCGGTTCGTTCGAGCGTATAGCCTTCTGGTGTGATAAACCCGATTTGCAGTTCGCTTTGGTCGTCGCGCGGGATCATGTTGACCCCGAGGTTCATCATGATCGGTACGGTAGAGAAGACGACGAGCAAGCTTGTGATGACCGTAATCCATCGGTGTTTAAGGGACCAATGCAGGATCGTCGAATAGACCGATTCGATCAAGCGGTAGAATGGGCTGGACTTGGAGCCTGAATGTTTTGCATCGGTCTTCTCGAGTTTCAGGAAGCGAGAGCAGAGCATTGGGGTTAGGGTGAAGGAGACGAAGAGGCTCATCAGGATAGCGAAAGCGACGGTTAGTCCGAAGCTGCTAAAGAAGCGGCCGACCATTCCACCCATGAATGCGACGGGGACAAAAATCACGACGAGAGACAAGCTAGTTGCGAGAACGGCAAGAGCGATTTCATTCGTTCCGACGCGGGAGGCTTGCATGGCATCGAGCCCATTTTCCTCCATGTGTCTGAAGATGTTTTCATGAACGACAACCGCATCATCGATGACGATTCCGATGGCCAAGATAAGCCCTAGCATGGTGATGTTGTTCAGAGAGAATCCCATCCATTGCATTAAGAGAAAGGTCGGGATGATGGATGTCGGGATAGCGAGGGTGGCGATGATAGTGGTTCGCCAATCGCGAATAAACAAAAGGATTGTCGCACCGACGAGGACAGCGGCAAGCATCAGGTGGAATTTGACTTCTTCCATCGATACGCGAATGAATCGCGATTGGTCTTGGGTCACTTCGACAATAATGTCCTTCGGAAGGGACTTTTTGATTTTCTGTAAACGGGCTTCGATGGCATCGGAGATCGCTACAGTGTTGGTGCCAGATTGTTTTTGGATGAACAAGCTCACTGCGTTTTGGCCATCGAGTCGGCTCAAGCCTCGAGGTTCTTCGATGGAGTCTTCTGCACGTCCGATGTCTTTGATTCGGATAGGGTAACCGTTTCGGTTTGCGACGATCAAGTTATTGAAGTCTTCGGGGCGAGTGATTCGCCCGAGGGTGCGAAGGACCATTTCGCGAGGTCCTTGGTCGACGATCCCGCCAGGGACTTCGAGGTTTTGTGTGATCAGTGCTCTGCGAACATCTTCGATGGAGATTTCCAAGGCTCGCAATTGATCGGTGTCGACGCGAACGTTGATCGCGCGATTTCTGCCTCCCGATAGAAAGACGTTTCCGACTCCGGGAACGGTTTGCAAGAGTTCTTGGATTTCGTGCTTTGCGATTTCGGTGACTTCTTGTAGGTCACGCTTGCCGGAGACAGCCAAGGTGATGATCGGCGCGGCATCGAGATCGAATTTGTTGACAAGCGGCGTTTCCATTCCTTCGGGGAGAGTCCGGGTGATCGAGGAAATCTTGTCTCTGGCTTCTTGTGCTCCGACATCTCCGTTCTTTTCGAGGACGAAGCGGACCACGATCGTGCTGAGCCCTTCGCGGGTGACAGAGCGAAGTTCATCGATGCCGGCGATCGTGTTGAGGGCTTCTTCAAGCGGTTTCGTTACCGAGCTTTCCATTTCCTCAGCGCTTGCACCGGGCAAATTAGCGGAGATGGAGATGACTGGAAAATCGACTTTGGGGAATAGATCCACGCCGAGTTCGAAGTAGGAGACGAGTCCTAGAACAACCGGGACGAGGACTAGTACCCATGTGAAGACGGGACGGCGGATGCAGATTTCTGAGATGCTCATGGAAGTGCTGCGTGGTCCTTGGACGTTGTATTCGTGGGTGCTGTATTCGAAGGGGTTGTATTCGAAGGGGTTGTATTCGAAGGGGTTGTATTCGAAGAGCCCTCGGTGGGACTACGTTCCGAGATGCGAGTGCCGTCGGCAAGTAATCGTTGCCCGCTGGTGACAATGCGGGAGGTTGCGGGTAGAGCGGGTGAAGCGATTTCGATCCATTCGCCGGACTGATCGCCGAGTGTGACTCGAACTTCGCGAGCGGTGTCTGAGTCGGCGAGGAAGATTTTGTTGATTCCGGCCGATGAATAGAGTCCAGCGAGTGGGATGGTGATAGCGTTATCGGTGCGACCGATGAGGATCTTGGCTTTGGCAAAGCTTCCAGGTTTGCTTTTGCCATCTTCGTTGGGGACTTCTACTTCTACGATAAAAGTACGCGTGGCGCGGTCGATTGCGGGGCTGATCTTCGCGACGCGTCCCCACTGAAATTCGGAAGAAGCCGAGGTGGAGATTTGGACTTTTTGATCGATTGCTAGGGAAGATGCGTGAGCTTCGGGAATCGATAAGCGGAGTTTTAGTGTTCGGCCCAGGACGATGCGAAAGACGACGGAGCTGGGGCGAACGCGGGTACCTTCGGAGACCATGCGTTCGGAGACGGTGTAGAGGGCCGGCATGTCGCTTTCGGTAAGAGTTGGGTTGGGGACGCAGATTTGGCAATCCTTCAAGCGTTGCATGGCGATGGCCAAGTCGGCTGCTTTTAGTCGTGCATTCGCAGCGGCGGAGTTTGCGAGAAGGAGTTGGTTCTTCCACTCGGATTCTGCGATTCGCGTTTCCGACTTGGCTTGCTCAAGATCATCGTCGCTGATCGATCGGGTCAATGCCAAAGGAAGCATCCGTTCGAGTCGAGAGCGAGCTAGGTCTAATCGCAGTTTGGCGGAGACAACCATAGGAAGTTGGTTGCGATCGTAGGTTTCATCGGGAACGGAAGCGAACCCCCATTTTGAAAGTTCCGCTTGTAGACTGCGTTGGGCTTGATCGAGTGCGAGGCTAGCGTCGGTCGAGTCGAGTTCGAGCAGAACATCGCCAGGTTTGACCACGCTTGATAGGTCGTAATGGATTTTTGCGACGGTGCCATCAAGTTTCGAGCTGATCTCGACTTCTTCAAAACCGTAGAGGGTGCCGACAGCTTCGACGGTTCGATCGAGGGTGCGAGTGGTTACTGGTTCGGTGGTAACGACGATCGCGTCAGCTGGAGAGTGTTGGTGGTTTGACTTTGCGATCGACAGACGTTCTTCGGCTCGATGGAGGGCGGGGAGCAAGAACCGTCCGGCGAGAAAGCTCAGCAGGCAACCTGCGATCCATAGCCAGGTTTTCCAAGATTTCCGCGAATCGGGTTTCATAGGGACCGGTCGTGGGTCTGGTTTGGGAATGTTAGAGTCGTTCATTGGAGAAGTGAGTCAATTCAGGCTGCGCCTAGCAGAAGTCTAGTTGCGGGCGCAATTTGGTATTGGGTGTTGGAGAGTTGTGCTTCTGGAGTGATCTGGTGATTTTCAATGGAGCGCCAGGAAAGATCAGCGGGATAAGTCATAAGGATAGATCAACAGGATAGATCATAAGGATAAAAGGAGGGTAGACCAACTGATTGCACGATTTGGTCGGGTGTTGGTTGCTTTTATGGAGCGTATTTCGCTGTAGTGTGGGGTTGAACGGTGTGATAAGTGTCCAAGAGGGAGAGAAAAGGGTGGAAAGTGTTCAAGGAAGAGGGGTGGGGTGCTAGCCGAAGGCCCCTTGGAGCGAGTATCTTTTTGGGGGGCTTAGCGGCCCGAGATCCTCTATCTGCATTTCAGCCTTTTCCTTTACTCCAGAC
>CAIJIZ010000432.1 GCA_903820735.1 uncultured Pirellula sp. | reverse complement strand
CCAAATGTTCCCTGCCGCCCAAGAAGCCCTTGATTCGATCCCCAAACCCTCTGACCGATAGGCACATCCCTAACCCGAGATCCAGTCGCCAGAACTTTACCCGCAAAATCGCAGCCGATGACGAAAGGTTTGGGCAACTCCCAATAGTTCGCCCCCGCACGAATATACGTGTCGATCGGATTCACTGAGACCGCGCTGACTTCGACCAAAACCGAATCGTCATCGAGTACAGGAGGGGCGATATCTCCGTAAAGGATGCACTCGGGGCCACCCGTCTGCAGTAAATAAGCTGCCTTCATGTGTCCGCATTCTATGAAAAACTGAATTACTCCGGTGCCAAGCTATCGACACCCTGTCCCTGAAGAGTATACCCGATTTTTGGATTTGCTGAGCGCTTCGCACCAGAGCGAACACAAGCCTTGCTAGCATTCAATCGCGGCTCAACGGCGAGAAAAGACGACACCGACAAATGGACGAGAGGACTTAACGAACCACCTGCGTTAAGTCGACTTCAGCACTGCCAATACGCTTAGGGTCGCGAGCCAATTCAACAAGCCTCTTGAGCTTGGCGTTCGCTGTCGGCTCTCCCGACGCTTCCTTACCCGGTGGACTCCCCCACAAAATTCGAGGCCCACCCTTGGTAGTCAACTCAAGCTTCCAACGCGATCGCACAGAGGCACCCGATGGATAAACGTAAATACTGCTAAGCTTCAACTGCCCGTTAGCTCTCAATGGCTCGACGAGCCTTGCTAGCACAATTGCCTCTTGGACCTGCGAATCATTCAGCACCATCCCGACGCGCGGGTAATCCACAGCTTTGATGTTCTGTCCGTAAATAAGCAGATAGTTCGCTATATCGGCCTGCGAGAAATCCTTGGTCGGCAATAACACCCCTTCTGTATCCACCGGCAGAAAGCTTTCTTGCCCAGCACCATCCGGTGCAACAGCCCCCTCTGCACCGCCAACCGCAGCACTCGCAGAGGATGGCACCCCCGAACGCAAATCACCTGAAGCTCCTGTAGGACTACTTTCCTGCGACGGAACATCCGAGAGACAATGGACCATTGCAATCGGCTGACGAAACTCCAAGTTCACCATGATTTGTCCGGCAGCCATTCGCTGCACACGATGCGTTTTACGCACCCACGGATGGGTGTCAAAGGCTTTGGCAATCACCGCAGAGGTCTGATCATCGAGCAAGCTCATCCTCTCAAGGCCACTCTCGCTGAAGACTTCAGCGACCACATCACTTCGAAGCCACGGCGGCGGATCGCTGATGTGTATGTTCTCTTTTTTCAGTGCATAGTAAGTCGAATCGAGTGCCTTGGCCCCGTAGAATCGCCACCCAAGATAACCGGTCAGCAAAAGCGCGATCGGACCGACCATGCTCAATATTGCTGCCTTAGGGATGGCAAGTGCCATAAGAAATAAATTCCATCGCGGGGTTGAAATTCCAAAGCTCAGGCAATCGCCAGATCTTCGATGAACATGGGAAAACTACCAACTTTTCGGCTTGCTCGCCATGCCAATTATTCGAACTCCACGCTGCAATACTCAGCAACCCCCTAGGCTACATTCCAAGGCATTCATCCCCGCCCCCTCCGTTAGGCCACCTCCAAAAGCTCTTCAGGAACTCTTGAAGAGCTCTTCAGGAGAGCTATCGAATCTCTGTTGATTTGGAAAGCTTGGGCAAGGTAGACTCTCAACGAAACATTCCACTTGATCGGGTTCCAATCCGCAACAAGACCAACACCAACTGCACCAACAACTGCACTGATCACGAAAACCGACGAAGGGATTCGAAATGGTTGCTATCGAATTAACCAAACTCGCTGAACTTGTGCAGGGTCGACTCACCGACCATGAGCACTCCGCTACAACCCCTCACGACTTGGACAGCGTGCGTATATCAAGTGCCCGCCCTCTCGCCCAAGCCGTTGCGGGTTGCGTAACGCTCGTTGACAACCCGAAATACGCAGGGAAGCTTGCGGCTAGCGAAGCTGCCGCAGTTATCACCACCGAGCCACTTCCCGGTGTCTCAATCCCACATATCCTTGTTGCAAACCCACACGAAGCCTTCGCAAAAGCTTGCTTGGCATTTCGCCCAGCTTATGAACTCAAGCGAATTTCTGGAATCCATCCGACAGCTTCCATCGACCCGAGCGCTTCGATCGATCCAGATTCAATCATCGATCCCTTCGTCGCCATCGACGCAGATTGCATCATTGGACCTGGTTGCCATCTGCATCGGGGTGTCACGCTGATGCCCGGTTGTCAAATCGGTCGAGACTGCCAACTCTATCCTGGTGTAGTCCTGTACCCGGGTACAATTCTTGGTGATCGCGTTGTGATCCATGCCGGTAGCGTACTGGGAGCTCACGGGTTCGGTTATCGATTCTCCAATGGCACCCATCAACCCACCTCACAGCTCGGCTGGGTCGAAATCGAAAACGACGTAGAAATCGGTGCTAATTCCGCCGTCGACCGAGGCACCTACGGAGCGACCCGAATCGGCCAAGGAACCAAAATCGACAATTTCGTACAAGTCGCACACAACTGCACCATCGGTAAACATAACTTGATCTGCGCTCACGTCGGGATCGCAGGGAGCACAAGCACCGGAGACTACGTTGTACTCGCTGGCCAAGTCGGCGTTAAAGACCACGTTCATATCGGTGACCGCACCCAAGTCGGCGCACAAGCAGGCATTGCATCGGATGTCCCCCCCGATCAAATCATGCTCGGCAGCCCAGCTAAAACGCGGTTCGAACAAGCACAACTCTGGGCTATGGAAAACAAACTGCCTGAAATGCGTAAAGCCATAAAACGCATTGAAGCTATCCTTGATGCCCAAGCATCCGAAATTCATCACGCAACTCCTCAAGAGAAAGCCGGCTGATGAGCGCTTGCCCAAAACCATTCGACAGCCAACTAACTTCATCGGACTCACTTGCAACTGTCAGCAATTCAACCGACTCGCTGCGCATCTATCGTCCCAATGAGTTCAACAACCCGGATGACCTCAACACATCCTCGCAAGTAAATCCATCCCCAAAGGATACCTTTGGGCTCGTCGCCGGATGGGGTGAGTATCCTCAACAAGTCCTTCAAGCCCTCAAACGCTCGGGATATCCAACCGTCGTCGCAGCCATTCACGCTCACGCTTCCGAAGACCTTGAACCCTTGGCCGACGCCCTCGAATGGTTCGGCGTTTGCAAACTCGGACGCATGCAGCGGTTCTTCCACGCTCACGGGGTAACCAAAGTCTGCTTGGCCGGAAAACTCTTCAAGGATCGTATCCTCTACCACGGTTCACTCTGGCTAACCCACGCACCAGATACCGAATGCATCCGAACCTTTATCCCATCCTTCCTCTCTCGACGTGAAAACACAACGGATGACACGCTGCTCGGCGCAATCGTGCAATCGTTTCATCGCAAGGGTATGCACGTCGTTCCGGGAACTGACTACGCTACTGAATTGATCGCAGAAGAAGGAGTACTGACCAAACGCCGACCAAACGCTCGCGAACTTGCGGACATCGAATTCGGCTGGAACATCGCCAAACAAATCGGCGGCCTTGATATCGGCCAGTCGATCACCGTCAAGAATCGCAGTGTGCTTGCTGTCGAAGCAATCGAAGGAACCGATGCGTGTATTGAACGGACCGGAACCCTTTGCCCAGTCGGTGGATGGACGTTGGTTAAAGTAGCCAAGCCCCAGCAAGATATGCGGTTCGACTTACCAACAATCGGCCCTTTAACAATCGAACGAATTGCTAACTCCGGTGGATCTGCTATCGCGATCGAAGCGGAAAAGACCATCATCTTGGATCGGCCTCGAACTCTTGCTTTAGCGAATCGAAAAGGGATATCGATCCTGTCGAAGCCACACGCGGTTGCGCAAAGCTTCACGGTTTAGTTTACGCGGTTGCGCAAAGCTTCACGGTTTAGTTCACGCGGTTGCGCAAAGCTTCACCGTGGTAAGCCCTGAGGATCTCCATCGCACCCTTTCGGCGAAACTCCTCGCAACCTTCTTCGCAATAGAACGCGGTGTGGGGATTGAGCAACAAGCGATCGTGTGCGGGATGACTGGAATCTCGCCAAGCTTGAAGAACAGGGCTTTGTTCCGGGGGAGGTTCAACTTCCAACACATCAATTCCGGCACCTGATAGATGACCAGATTCGAGCGCTGCGATTACCGCTAAAGTATCGACCACTCCACCGCGAGCCGTATTGATCAGTACTGAACCTTTCGGCATAGCGGCTATCTCACTCGCACCGATCAAGCCGCGTGTTTGAGTTGTAAGCGGGCAGTGCAAGCTAACGATTGCGGATTGCTGCAACAGATCGGATAGCTTATCGACGCGCCGAATCCCTAAGGCTTTATCGAGCCCATCGCGGACGAATGGGTCGTAGAACAGCACGTCGAATCCGAATGCTTTAGCTCGTAACGCAGCAGCCGATCCGATGCGACCGCATCCGATAATACCAAACGTCCTGCCTCGCAATCGAGGAATGGGTACGGCTTGGTCGACATTCCAAGCCCCTATCCCACGCTTGAGTCGACTGTTGAGTAAGTGGGTACCGCGTGCCAAGCACAGTGACATACCAAGCGCCGAATCGGCGACTTCTTCCGTTCCGTAATCGGGGACGTTGCAAACTGGAATCCCACGCTCAGCAGCTGCTGCAATGTCGATTCCATCGTATCCCACACCTGGCCTGACGATCAGCTTGCAATTCCGCAACCGCTCGATCGACGCGCGAGTAAAACGGAAGTAGTGATAGACCATAATGGCGTCGGCATCTTCGATCTTTCCGACCAAGTCCGATTCCTGCATCGCATCGAGCGCGACGACGTCAGCAATGTCCTTGAGCACGTCGCGTTCGAAGTCCAGGGGCTCGACAATCAAATCGGTGATGACAACTTTCCAGCGGCCTTTTGTCATTAGATCTGCTTGCATCCCGAGCCTCCTTTGATTGACTCAAATACCACTTCTTGATTGGATTTCGCCGATGGATTTCGCCGAACGGTTTCCCGCCCGAAGAGCATCACTCAATAAGCATTAGCTCAATGCCGGATTGGCTTGTTCGAATGCCGTAATTTTCGATTCATGCTCCAAGGTTAAACCGATATCATCCAAGCCGTGCAATAAACAATGTCGACGGAATGGTTCGACGCTAAAGGATGCACGAAAACCAGACTCGTCGTAGACTTCATTGTTTTCTAAATCGACGGTGATCTTGTAGGAGCTCGCCGCGTTTGCTTTGCGAAACAACTCTTCGACTTGTTCTTCGGACAATGCGATTGGCAACACCCCGTTCTTGAAACAGTTGTTGTAGAAGATGTCTGCAAAGGACGGAGCGATAACGGCTCGAATTCCGAAGTCTTCGATCGCCCAGACGGCATGCTCACGCGACGAACCACTTCCGAAGTTTCGGCGCGCAAGGAGAACTGCTGCATTTGCATTGCGAGAAAGATTCAACTCGAACTCCGGGTTCGGTTCTCCATTCTCTAAAAATCGCCAATCGAAAAACAAGTACTGCCCAAACCCAGAGCGTTCGATTCGCTTGAGAAATTGCTTGGGAATAATCTGGTCGGTGTCAACGTTCGCCCGATCCATCGGGGCCAATACACCGGTGAGTTTTGTAAATGGTTTCATGCTTAGCTTTACCTACTTATAGTTAATCGTTTGCTGTGTGTTGGAATTCGTGAAGTAGAACTTAGCGATATCGCCAATCGCGAATATCGGTGAAACGTCCTTCGATGGCCGCCGCAGCTGCCATGGCTGGAGACACCAAGTGGGTTCTACCACCTTTGCCTTGCCGGCCTTCAAAATTCCGATTTGACGTCGAAGCGCATCGTTCGCCTGGAGCAAGGCGATCTGGGTTCATGGCTAAACACATGCTGCAACCTGCCTCACGCCAATCAAAACCGGCTTCTCTAAAGAGTCGGTCAAGCCCTTCGCTTTCCGCTTGCCGCTTGACTTGACCACTTCCCGGCACAACCATCGCATGCACCTTGCCCGATACACGATAGCCTTTAACTACGCTTGCCGCAGCCCTTAGATCTTCAATTCTCGCGTTGGTGCAAGAACCGATAAACACGCGTTCAATGGGAACTTCCGTTAAACGAGCGCCAGCTTTTAACCCCATGTATTCCAAAGCACTCGCGGTAGATTTTCGTTCCGTCTCATCGGAGAAATCGCCCGGTGAAGGAATGGGCGTACTGACCGAAATGACTTGGCCAGGATTCGTTCCCCAAGTGATCTGCGGTTCGATGTCTTTGCCTTGGTAAATTTCAACCGCATCGTACTTCGCACCAGGATCGGATGGCAGGTCACGCCACTGTGCCACAGCCCGATCGAAGTCCTTCGGTGCAAACGGCCGGCCCCTCAAGTAATCAAATGTCTTTTGATCGGGAGCAATCATCCCAGCCCGCGCGCCGGCTTCGATCGACATATTGCAAACTGTCATACGCTCTTCCATCGACAGATTGCGAATCACTTCGCCTGTGTACTCGAGAACGTACCCAGTTCCCCCCGATGTGGTGAGCTTGCCAATCAAAAACAAAATCAAATCTTTTGCCGTCACTCCAGCGGACAACGCACCATCGACTCGCAACTCATAGGTTTTCGGAACATATTGAAGAAGAGTCTGAGTGGCGAGCACGTGCTCGACTTCGCTCGTACCAATCCCAAAAGCCAACGCGCCAAACGCTCCGTGCGTGGCAGTATGCGAATCTCCGCAAACAATGGTCATCCCCGGTTGAGTGTAGCCAAGCTCCGGGCCGATGATGTGCACGATCCCTTGATTGACATCGTTCAAGTCATACAAGCGAACTCCAAACTCTTTGCAGTTATTACGCAAAGTATCCACTTGCTGCTTGGCAATCGGATCGGCAATTGGCAAGCCCCGATCGGTCGTAGGAACATTGTGATCAGGGGTGGCTACAGTCCGTTCAGGTCGCCTCACCTTCCGACCTGCAATCCGCAACCCCTCGAAAGCCTGAGCGCTGGTAACCTCATGAACCAAATGCAAATCGATATACAAAATCGCTTGCTTACCAACTTCATGGTGCACCACATGCTTGTCCCAGATTTTCTGAAACATCGTGCGAGGTCTCGCAGCTGGCTCGTTCATTTGACTCATAGCAACTTTTCTAATGACGCAGAGGATTTGGATGTTGATCGATCAGGCTTGCGCCCGAAAGACCTAGTCTTATGGGGGCACCTAGGGATTTGTCAAGCGTCCGAGCGGGATGAATCCTACGAATTGTCGCCCCCCTGACCTTTTCCCGTTTCGGGGAGTATACTTGGGAGCGGTTCTTTAAACCGAAATTAAGCATGGCATAAGCGATGGAATGATTGGTTCGAGAACTTTCGATGCCCCCTTTCCCAAAAGGTTGCAACCCAAGGTTCGATCATCGCCTCGCACTTTTAGTAATTAAAGGAATTGATGCAGACATGTCCGATGCAAATGTTTTTCAAAAGCGATGCCAATCTCTCGAAAATGCCTTCTTTTCCGATTTGGATCAAAAGCTCATAGCGGGACTCCAAGCCCAGGTTTCCGAAGAAGAAGCAATCAAGCGGCTTGGAGAAGAAAGTGGCATCAGTGACTCTTCTGCCCTGAAAGCCATGCATCACATGGGTATCACCCCTGGTGCAATCTCTGCCGTCCGTGTTTTTCCGTTAATCGCAATCGCTTGGGCCGATGGTAACGCCGATTCCAAGGAAGCCGCTGCTGTGCAGGCAATCGCGAGTCGCTACGTTGAGTCGGGCTCCGAAGCATCGAAGCTACTTGAACACTGGCTCAAAAATCGTCCGACCTCGGAAATGCTTGAAGCTTGGGAAGGTTGTGCAAACGCACTCTTCAGCGGAGTTCTCGGTAGCGAAAGCCGAAAGATGAAGGAAGCGTTAATCGCAGAAGTTCAGGAAGTCGCCAACGTAAGCGGCGGAGTTCTTGGCTGGTTCGCAAGCACGCAATCGGAATCCGACACCTTGCATCGCATCAAACATGCCTTGGGTCTGACACCTTAAATCCCAATCCGTCGACTACAGGTTAGTCACATTGTTTAACTTGAACGCAACAGTCGGACCTGAGCAACACAGTCGGACATTAGCAGCACAGTCGGGCAAAGAGCGTCGGATATATAGAATCGGACAACTGCAGTACGATGGCAAACGACAAGCATTCTCAAGAGCAAAACCCAGCGGCACCGCATGTGGTTTGGCATCCAAACTCGGTATCGATTGAAAACCGATCGAGGGTTCTCGCGCAGCGCGGATGCGTCGT
>CAIJIZ010000431.1 GCA_903820735.1 uncultured Pirellula sp. | reverse complement strand
TTCGCTGAATTCGGTTTGGGTTGACGACGGGGCGTTGGTCAATTCCTTGCGGACTCGTTTCCTATATGGACTTGTTGTTTGGCACCCAATTGTTGTTTGGTACCCAATACGTGGAATCTGTTAAAAGAGGCCAGTATGCGGAGCCAGTATTCAGGGCCAGTAAGCGGGGCCAAAAAAACCGGCCCCAATCTACAAGGCTCAGCGTACGGGGATTGAGGTTAGGGGATTGAAGTGAAGGGCTTGAGGTACAAGATGGAATAAAGCAATGTCGGGGCGACGTCCAGATCGGCTTGTGATGGAAGCGATTGATGTTCGTTCGAATTGCGATTTGAGATTCAAAAATCGCTAGCGAAGCGAGTCGGTGCAAGAAGCTGGGTAAGAGACAGGCGAGATAGTGAAGATGCGCAAAATGCGTTGCAATTGCTAGATCAAGAATTTTGGTTGTACACGGAAAAACCCGCAAGTTTTAACTAGCCTAACGCCGAAACTCTTGTTGTTCGACGAGTCTGATCGTCATAGCACAAGAAGGGTATAATTCGATGTCCTGCAAGCGTCTTTACTCAGCACTTTGGATGATTTTGGTTGCGACCGCCTCGACGCAGACCGGTTGCATACACTTATCAAATATGGGTCTCGGGCCTTTTGGCGTTCCGATCCCTATAACTCCATACATGCAGGATAGCGAGGAAGTTCAATTCCATATCCACGAGAGGTATGCACGGGTTCCGATTCTCGGCCCGATTACCCGTGGGGGAACGATCGCTGCTATCGATCCACCGAGCGACGACGAAGTGATTCACGCGTTAGAGCGTGCTCGCCCGATTCGCGGTGGTGTTCCTTTCTTGCATGAGAAGCAACGCAACAAGGTACGCATCGTCAAAGAGAAGATTGCCGACTACATCGACGATCCACGATTCGTCCCTTTGATCGGCTTCGCTCAGTTGCACCATGCACACTACAAGTGCACCGTGTACTTTGAAGAACGCACGATCAACGGTTGGCCGGTTCCTTACACGCTCGAAGACAATGAGTGCGTAGAGGTCATCTACATTGACCATAACCACTTCCACATGTGCGGTGATCCCGACACCGGGGCTTCGAGTCCTTACTAAGGTCAAGCACTACAGGCTTGCAAAGCTACAAGCTTGCAACGCTACAAACTGCGATGAAGGCGGGGGAATGGATTCCCTCGCCTTTCTTCGTTTTCGGTTCTACATGAAATTGTGCGGCTGACAGGTCGCTCCCTTGTTCGGTTGTTGATCTTGCGTGCGAGTGTTTCGGGTTGCATTTTCGAATTGGGTTCTAGAGGGGATTGCTCTGGGAGTACAATGAACCACAAAGGAATTTGGCGTAGAGATTCAACCGGATAATGCGGCTTCGCGTAAATTGACACATCGATTCGCAGGGCCAGTTGTGACTAGAAGGCCAGTTGTCACAAGAAGGCGAGTTGTGACGCGATCGTGAGTTGTGACTAAAATTCGAGTGGCATGCGGATTTGGTAGGACTGGAGTTGAAGGCTGTGGTTCAAAAGGCGATTGAGTGCGAGCAGGTCGAAGTTTTGTTCCGGCGAGGCAGGTCGGTGCAGAAGGTGTTGCATGGACTAAGTTTAAGCGTCGAACCGGGCCAGATCGTCACGCTGCTTGGGCCAAGCGGTTGTGGCAAAAGCACTTTGCTGAAAGTGGTAGCTGGTTTGTCGAAGGCCGATGGTGGCAGTGTGAAAGTCTTTGGTGCTCAAGTTGCTCAGGCGCAAAGCAAGCTAGCGTTTGTATTTCAGGAAGCGGCTTTACTGCCTTGGAGAACGGTTTGGCAGAACGTAAAGCTACCTTGGGAAATCCGTAGGAACTTCGCCGAGTCGGAACTTACCGATCGCATGAAACATGTCTTGGACTTGGTCGGATTTAGCGAATCAGATTGGACAAAGAAGCCAAGTCAGTTGTCAGGAGGGATGAAAATGCGAGCGTCGATTGCGCGTGCATTGATCACCGAACCTCAGTTGCTATTGCTCGATGAACCGTTCGCGGCCCTTGATGATATGCTTCGCTCCAAACTCAATGACTTGTTATTGCAGATCGCGCAGCGCACGGGGTGCACGATGTTGTTTGTCACACACAACATCGCAGAAGCGATCTACTTGAGCCACCGCATCGCCGTGTTTCGCCGTGGTCTTATCGGGGAAGAGATCTCAATCGATTTGCCTTTTCCCCGGACGGCTGCGATGCGCAGCAGCCCGGAATTTGCCGATTACTACGGGCGAGTAAGCAGCTCATTGATGAGGAGTGCGGAATGAACAAAGCCCCTTTATTAGCCAGGATTCTCGCACCACTTTTTGTTCTTTGCATCGTAGGGTGCACATGGCATGTCGCTGTCGATTTCTTTAAGATCCCAGCCGTTGTTTTACCGAAGCCCGAAGCGGTATTGCGGGGGATGTGGACCGAACGCACTCCCTTGTTAAAGGGGGCTTGGGTGACATTTCAAGCAGCGTTCTTGGGGCTATTGTGCAGCGCTTTAATCGGAACGCTTGTCGCGATGCTCTTCAGCCAATCCGCTTGGATTCGCACCGCGCTTTATCCATACGTTTTGTTTCTTCAGACCGTCCCTATCGTTGCGATCGCTCCGTTGCTGATCATCTGGTCGGGCCTTGAATTTCGAACAGTGGTTCTTGTGTCGAGTATCATCAGCGTCTTTCCGATCATCTCGAACGTCACAAGCGGTTTGCTTTCGATCGATAGCAATCACCTAGACTTGTTTCGATTGCAGGGAGCAAGCCGTTGGACCACGCTGACGAAACTGCGGATCCCGTCAGCGGTTCCTTCTTTGGTTCAAGGTTTGAGGATCAGCGGCGGTCTAGCGGTGATCGGTGCCATCGTAGGCGAGTTGTTTGTCGCCAACTCCGGTGCATACGATGGCTTAGGAACGATCATGAATGCCATGCAAGCGAACTTGAGAACCGCTGAATTGATGGGTGCTATCGCAGCCTGCACCCTGTTGGGAATCGTTCTGTTTTTATCCGTCGAAGCCCTCAACAGGTTTCTGTTGCGACGTTGGACGATCGATGCTGGATTCGAACTCGACCGCTGATGCGCAAGCCACCGCCGATTTAAAGGGGGAGAGAATGCGGGGCAATTTGTACGCAATTAAGCTACAAGCCGGGGAAATCTCACATTTGCACTGCTATTCCTCGGAAAAAAACGGGAAAATTCCCGTTCCCACCCATTCCAGGATCGGACGCGTCGAACCATTGGGGACTTTGGAGTATAGTAATCGCCTACTTTAGACCATTTTTCCGGCATGGTTCGTTTGTAACCCTCTGGCCCTTGATTTAGAAATCCACCAACATGTCACTCGCTTGGGACCGTTTGATTCCGATCCTCCGCTCGCATCGCCGTTTCGTCTTGACCAGCCACATACGGCCCGATTGCGATGCGTTGGGGAGTGAGATTGGCATGGCGGGAATCCTGGAGGCGATGGGCAAACAAGTGACGATCGTCAACGGCCATCCCACTCCACCAGCCTTGGCTTTTCTCGACCCGAGACAGAATATCCGAGTGCTTGGAGAAAGCATTCATCCAGACGAAGTCGAAGGAGATTGCTTGATCGTCCTCGATACGAGCGCTTGGGCTCAGCTTGGTCCTATGGCGGAAGTCTTGCGACGATTCACAGGCCGAAAGCTTGTTATCGATCATCACGTCGGAGAAGACGATCTCGGAGCGGACTTTTTCAAGGACACCAGTGCGGAAGCGACGGGTCATTTGGTGACACTTTGCGCGAAAGAAGCGGGGGTGCCGATCACCAAAAACATGGCAAACGCGCTTTATGCGGCGATTGCAACCGATACAGGCTGGTTCCGATTTGCGTCGACCACGAGCTCCACGTACCGGGTCATCGCGGACTTGGTCGATAGCGGTGCATCTCCATCGACCATCTATGGCGATCTTTTCGAGCGAGATACCATCGGGCGAGTGCGACTCCGAGGCCGAATCCTTGCACGCGCGGTTGCCGAATGCCAAGGTCAATTGGTGCATACATATGTTCGCAAAGAGGATTTCACCGAATCGGGAGCTTTGCCAAGCGACACTGAAGACGCGATCAATCTGACCCTTGCGATCGAAGGGACCAAAGTTGCCGTCATTTTCATCGAGCAGCTCAAGGGTGGATTCAAGATTTCCTTCCGTTCCCGCTGCCATGTCGATTGCAATGAACTAGCGCGGCAATTTGCAGGTGGTGGCCACCGAGCCGCCGCTGGAGCGTTTCTCGAAGGAGAATTCTCCGACGTGCAGTCGAGGGTTTTGCAAGCCGTCCGAAGTGCGATGGGCAATACCCCCGCAAATCTTACCTAGACTGCTTGAATTACCAAGCGTTTCGTCTATTCTCAAGGAACTCCTCGGCGCTCAAGAGCGTCGAAACGGAGTCGTTTGTGCATCTACAGTGGAACGCATCACGAGCATTCAGGAGCATCGAGGACAAGATGATGAAGCGATGGTTGTTGGCAACGTTGGTATCCCTGGCAACTGCGACCCTTGGGGGTGAAGTCATGGCGGGCTTCGGTTCGCATGGCGGGCATGGCTCAAGCGGCGGATACGGATCGAGCGGTGGCTCGAGTGGCGGATATGGCTCGAGTGGTGGGTACGCAGTATCGTACGGATCCTCGGGAGGTTCTTCCGGTGGACACGTAGGTCCACTTCGCCGCTTGCACCAAAAGATTCACACACACATTGCAGCCAAGCATGCGCGGCACGCAGCCCGTTGGGGATCAAGTGGTGGCGGATCGAGCGGTGGCTCGTCCGGTTACTATCCATCGGCTGTTTCTAGCTACGGTTCCTCTGGTGGAAGCTCCGGCGGATACCGAGTTAGCAGCTATGGTTCATCGGGCGGTGGTTCCTCCGGTGGTGGATCTTCGGGCGGAAGCTATTCCGGAAGTGGATCGAGTGGCGGTGGTTCAAGTGGCTACAGCTCCAGCCGATATCTTCCTTCTTACGAATACGGTTCGAGCGACTCGGGATACGAAGTTCCTAGCTATACCTTCGGCAGCAGCAACAATAACTCGTTGCTCGGCGGACAGACCATTGCTTCGAACCGCGCTGGGGCTTCGTTCGAAAGCGTTTCAGCAACTGAAGTTCAATTGATGGTTGAAGTTCCTCGCGACGCAAAAGTCTTCGTCAACGGAAACGCCACGACTTCGAGTGGATCATCCCGTCGATTCGTCAGCCGCGATCTCGACACCAAGGATGCTTATCGCTTTGAGATTCAAGCGAGCTACGAAGTCGCAGGCAAGGAAGTAACGCAAACCAAGACGATCATTGCTCGTCCAGGCAGTTCCGAATCGGTAGTCTTTGACCCGTCGGTCAGCGATGATCCTGTTGAAACCACATTGACCTTGAATGTTCCAGAAGGAGCAAAGGTCGTGCTGGCCAACAATTCCACGAAGAGCGATGGAATGACCCGCGTTTACCGCACCAAGCAACTCAAGACCGGAGAAGCTTGGGAAGACTACAAGATTCAAGTCACGCATAACGGGACCACCAAGGAAAAGACCATTCGTCTAATCGGTGGTGACAAGTTAGAAATGAGCTTTACCTTTGCTGAAGAGCAAGGAACCGAAGTTCAATCCAACAAGATCGCTTCGTTGCGATAGTCTCCTGTATTTGCTTGTCGCGTCTGTATTTCAACTTTGCGACGTTATCAACCTAAAACGACCGTGACCAAAATCACGGTCGTTTTTCTTTGGTTTGTAGAGGGAGGATGAAGGTTCCTGACTCGCTAGAGAAATCGCAACAACTGATCCCCATAGGATCGGAATCCCCCATGCTACGTTGCGATTAAACTCGGTACACTGAATGGATGGAAATCATTTCATTGCAATCAGGAAGTTCGGGGAACTGTATCTTTGTTCGAAGCGGAGATACGAAGATTCTTTTTGATGCCGGAATCAGCGGTTCGAATGCCCAATCGCGTTTAGCCCAGTTTGGTTATGAGATTCGCGACTGCAACGCGTTAATTTTATCGCACGAGCATTCGGATCATATTTGTGGAGCGGGGGTGTTCCACCGCAAGTTTGGCTTACCTGTTTACGCAAATCTGAGAACTTGGAATGCGACGCGGGCAAAACCCTCAACCGGTTGTATTGGTGCACCGAACTACTTTGTGACCGGAAGACCTTTTCAGATCGGATCGCTTCGTATCGAAACGTACCGGACTCCGCACGACGCGATCGAAGGAGTTTGTTTTGTTATAGAAGACATCGAGTCCGGTCGGCGGTTTGGACTGTTGACCGATTTGGGGCACGTTTTCGACGGGCTATCAAAACTACTTAGCACCCTGGATGCGGTTCTGATCGAGAGCAACTACGATCCGACGATGCTACATGATGGCCCATATCCTCAACACTTGAAAAATCGCATTGCAGGAAAAAAGGGACATATCTCCAATGATGAATCTGCAGAACTACTCGATGGCTGCGACGCATCACAGCTTCAATGGGCTTGCTTAGGGCACTTATCCGGTCAAAACAATTCCCCGGAAGTAGCATTGGAAACCCATCGAAACCGGCTTGCCGAGCGACTGAGTCTCTTCTGTGCCGATCGCGATTGCGCAGTACAGTTACCGATCATTGAAGCACCCAAGTTTGCGCTCAAACAAGAGGTACATCGGGCTCGCACCTAACTTGCAATAGTGGTTTAGACGGCAGCTCCGAACAATGCGCCTACGGCGGCCGTAAGAGCCATCGCCAAAGCGCCCCAAAAAGTTACTCGCACTGCCGCCTTCAACCATGGTGCTCCTCCGGCATAAGCCCCAAATCCACCGAGCAGTCCGAGGAAGATAATTGACGTAATGACTACCACAGGTATCGTTGCTTGTTCGGGTGTAATAACTGCCGTCAGCAATGGCATCGCGGCACCGACAGCAAAAGTTCCCGCCGATGCAAATGCGGCTTGTACCGGCCTAGCACTGAGTGTCTCGGAAATTCCTAGTTCATCGCGTGCGTGCGCCCCCAACGCATCGTGCTTCATCAATTGCTCAGCAACTTGATTTGCAAGATTCGCATCAAGCCCTCGCTTTTGGTAGATCGCTGAAAGCTCCGCATGTTCATGTACGGGGTCGGTAGCAAGTTCCTTGCGTTCCCTCTCGATATCGGCTTTTTCTGTGTCCGCCTGCGAGCTGACCGAAACGTATTCACCTGCCGCCATAGACATCGCACCAGCAACCAATCCAGCTACACCTGCAACGAGGATATTACTGCTGTCGGTATTCGCAGCAGCCACGCCAACGACAAGGCTAGCAGTCGAGACGATACCATCGTTTGCACCAAGGACTGCTGCTCGTAGCCATCCAATGCGGTCAGTTCGGTGGTATTCCGGATGGGGTAATCGCATCGTTACGCTCTGATCGTTGTGATAGTATTTGAAAAACTCAATGCCCACAAAAAATGGAGGCATAGCGATAGTATAAGACAGACGTTCAATTCTTCGGCAGGACCTGTCAAAAGATACCGACAAAAGTCTTTCCGAAAAATGGTGAACCTCTCGAGGCGATCGTTGTCTTATTCCGTCATAGGTCTTGAGCTACGTGAAGGTTGTTGCGTCTTCGGATTCAACGAATGGTTTGCCAGAGTTCCATTATTAACCATTGGATAAGATCATCATGTCGAGTGAACATCCCTTCAAAATCACTTACCTGCACCAGCTTCTAAAAGAAGAAGGCTATCTGCCAAAAATCGACGAAGACGGGGATATACTCTTCAAGTCTGAAGGAAAAACGCTCTGTATTTTTTCCGATCGCGGCGATCCGGATTTCGTCCGAATAACGTTGCCACACTTCTGGTCGATCGACTCTGAACTAGAGCGAGAATTGGTGATGAAGCAGTGCTGTGCTATCAATGAGAATGTCAAGGTGGCAAAAGTTTTTCTCGTCGGTGATAGCGTTTGGGCTTCGATCGAAATGTTTATTTCCCCGGTGCAATCCATCCACGATGTGCTGCATCGCTGTATCACTGTCTTGCATTTGGCCGCCGCCGAATTCTCCCGAGGGATGATCGCATCGGTAAGCCACATTGAGGATTGCGACCAAAACAATGAACTCGG
>CAIJIZ010000430.1 GCA_903820735.1 uncultured Pirellula sp. | reverse complement strand
GAGCTTGCCTAGATTCACATTACGTTGTTGTCAACTCGCGACTTGCATCTCATTACGGACTTACCGCACTCGATGAGCATTCGGCCGATCCGTCGAAGTGGTATCGAGTTGATTTAGACGCTGCGGACTCTCGAGGTGGATTTCCCACTATGGGAGTTTTTCTTACGAATAATTCCCCGGGGTTGCGAACAAGTCCTGTAAAGCGTGGGTACTGGATTATCCGCCGATTAGTTGGCGAACGGATCCCGCCTCCACCTCCCAACGTCCCTGAACTTCCTAAGTCAGACCGTGACACTCAAGGAGTATCGCTGCGTGAACTGCTCGCCGCTCACAGAGAACACCCCAGTTGTGCGGCTTGTCACCAACGATTTGATTTCGCAGGTCTACTTTTAGAAGGCTTCGATCCCGTTGGTCGCCTGCGGGAGGAAGACTTAGCAGGGAGAAAAATTGAAGACACAGGCACCCTACCTGATGGACGAAGCATCGTGGGTTCAGAGGCTCTGAAAACGTATCTTCAAACAGAGCGGTACGAAGACTTCCGGCTCCATTTCTGCCGAAGCCTTGCAGCATTCTTGCTTGGTAGAACTTTAATCGTATCCGACGATTTACTCATTGAAGAGATGATCGCGAAGATGGATTCACATGAACAACGCATAGATGTAGCGATTCAAGCCGTATGTACCAGTACGCAGTTTCGGAACAAACGCGGGCTTGAGCCAGCCAAGCTTACGAGGGAAGGGTTGCGCGATGAATAGACGTATTTTCGATCGGCGAATGTGGTTGCGAGGTAGCGGTGTATTGGTTGGCTTACCGTGGCTCGAATCCTTTCAAGCATGGGGAAGCGAGCAGGAATCGAGCAATACCTCGAAGGATGTCCCTCCCAAGCGATTAGCCATCATGTTTATGGCTTGCGGTGTGCATCCGACCAAATGGTGGGCGAAAGGCCAAGGAAGTCAGATGGAATTAAGTTCCTGCTTGACTCCCTTAGAGCAGCATCGTGAGAAACTCAATGTGATCAATGGGTTATTCAACAAGAATGCCACTGGAGTCGGTATTCACCCTGGTCAGACGGGAAACATCCTCTCCGGTGCAGCTTTGCAAAAGGGTTCGGAGTTACGAGGTGGCATCAGCGTCGATCAAGCGATCGCGAATGCGATTGGAAACGATGACATCGTACCGAGCTTGGTCCTAGGCTGTGAACAACCGACTACCGGATTTCACGAGACGAATTTCTCGATGGCGTACAGTTCCCACATATCTTGGCAAAACGCCACATCCCCGGTACCGATGGAAGTCTACCCCTCTGCGGCGTTCGACAGCCTATTTGAAAACCGTGGTACTCAGCGGAACAAAAGCATTTTGGACCGGGTCATGCGCGATGCACACGACTTACAATTGCGAGCGAGCAAGAGCGATCAATTGAAGCTCGACGAGTACTTGACCAGTATCCGCGAAGTAGAGAAACGCATCGATCGCCAGCGACGTGGTGTAGAACGCGCCGGAGAGAAATCGCAGGAATCCGGTAAAGCCCTCTGGGGAATGAATAGACCAGACAATGGTTTACCAGAAGACATTCGGGAGCACATGAAGCTCATGTGTGACTTAATCGCAATCGCATTTCAATCTCACCGCACCCGTGTCGCTTCGTTGCTCTTATGTCGAGATATCTCGGGCCTTTTCTACCCATTCTTGGACGTGAGCAAACCGCACCATTTGGCATCGCATGATGATCTATCGGATGAGTGGGAGCGGGTCACGACTTACTATGTTGAGCAAGTTGCCTACTTAGCAAGTCGCTTGGCAAAAATGCAGGAAGCTGACGCGAGTGTCTTAGACAACAGTTGCATTTTGTTCGTGAACAACATGTGGTCTGGATCGAAACATGAGTCAACGCGATTACCTGTCTTGACCGTTGGAGGGCTTGGAGGATCAATGCAAACTGGCCAAGTGCTAGACTATCAAGATCGAGATTCATCCGAGAAAAAGCTCTGCAGTCTCTATTTATCGTTGATGCAGAAAATGGGAATCGAGGCAGATACCTTTGGGGATGCTCAAAACCCATTGCAGGAGATATAGAAAAGCGATGAGCTTACCGATCGTCGATCAGATACAAAGCAAGTTTGGTTTGTTGCACGCGGCATTAAAACCCGTTGGTACCGAATCTATCGATGTTGCAAATTGTTATGGTAGAGTCCTTGCGCAAGACATAGTCAGTTTCCGTGACAGCCCCGCTCTGGATCTTTCCGCAATGGATGGATACGCATTCCGCTGGGACGACTTGATCACGGAAAGTGAAGCAGATTATCCGGTTACGGGCATCGCACCGGCCGGCTCCGCGCCTCTGCGACTCTCTTCACGGGAATCCATCCGGATTTTTACGGGTGGGGTAGTTCCTGAAAATGCTGATGCTGTAATCCCGAGAGAGTTATGCGTAGAGAAGGGTGACCGAGTTGCACTCAAATTCCCCGTAGCGGGACTGAAGCGGGGTTGGAACATTCGTAGACAAGGAGAGAACTGTCGGTTGGGTAGCCTCTCACTGAGTTCTCATCAATTCATCGACGGGCCACGACTTTCGTCCATCGTTTCCATGCACGGGGATGTGAACCTAACGGTCTATAAGAGAGTTCGGGTTACGATCCTGAATACTGGCGATGAGTTGCTAAGCATCGGTGAGCCGATTGCACCATGGCAAATTCGGGATTCCAACGGCCCCTTCCTAGAAGCGATGCTCTCGCGTTGCCCTTGGATTCAATGGGTTCGCAGAACGGTTCGTGACAATGCAGAGGACGTTCAAAAGGCGTTGCGTGAAGCGATTGAAGATTCCGATGCTGTGTTGTTAACCGGCGGGGTATCGATGGGAGATACCGATCATGTGCCCGGGGCTGTAACGCAATGTGGAGGTCAGATCGTTTTTCACCGACTGCCGATCCGACCAGGTGCGCCAATACTCGGGTCCGCGTCGGCTCGAGGACAACTGATCATGGGATTGCCAGGTAACCCCGTCAGCGTTGCAGTCACATTTCGACGCTTTGCTTGGCCATTGCTGCGATACATCGGTGGAGCAGAACCAAATGAAGTCTCGGTCGCCAATGCAGCCTCGGCGATTCGTGTTCCATTCCACGACGCAGACTCCAAGACGCTTCATCTTCAGTGGTATCGACTAGTGAAACTAAACTCCGAGGGTGGGCTCCATTTTGTGGGTAACCAAGGCTCAGGGGATGTCGCAGCATTGGGACTTTCCGACGGCTTCATCGAAGTTCCCGCCGGAGAGACAAGCTCGGGCAATATGCTATTCTACGCATGGAACTCTGTCAGCTAACCGATTGTGTTGGGGCAAACTCAAGCGTTTAGCTCAGGTTAAACACTGCTATGAAGTATTGATGAATTTCACGTTGGACAATCCCAAGTGAATCCATCCTATCGGTACCATGAAATTCTGAGTCGGATGATCGATAGCAACAACGCCTTGGTCGCACTAAGGAAGAACAAAGTAAGCTTATGAACCTGACATTTTGGGAAGCCCTCGGTGGATTGAGTGGCTTGGCACAAGCCTTGTTTTTTTTAGCCTTGTTCACAGCCTTTGCGTTTGAATTCATCAACGGATTTCACGACACCGCAAATGCCGTAACGACGGTTATCTACACGAAGACCTTGCGTCCCACCCCAGCGGTCTTCTTTTCGGGTTTTATGAACTTCTTAGGGGTTCTGGTAGGTGGTACGACTGTCGCCTTTAGCATCGTGAACTTGCTCCCGGTGGATTTGCTCATCGAAGGTAGCAGTACGAAGGCCATCATCATGGTGATGTCCCTTCTATTCGCCGGTGTGATTTGGAACTTGGGAACTTGGTGGATGGGACTTCCGGTATCGAGCTCGCACACATTGATCGGTTCCATTCTTGGTGTAGGACTTGCTAATAGCTTGATGACCGACGGAACACTATCAGGAGTCAACTGGGCTAAAGCAGCGGATGTTGGCAAAGCGTTGCTACTCTCACCCCTGATTGGATTCGTTGCTGCGGCTTTATTGTTGATGTTGATGCGAGTGATTTTTCGCAACCCAAACCTCTATCATCCACCCGGCGAAGGAGACAATCCTCCATCTTGGATTCGCGGAGTGTTGATCGCCACATGCGGAGGGGTAAGTTTCGCACACGGATCCAACGACGGGCAAAAGGGTATGGGATTAATCCTGCTTGCGCTCATCGGCTTTCTGCCGACTTACTATGCCATGGATTTGCGCAAGCCTGAATTGGCAAGGGAAGTCCATGATTCAGCGAGATCACTTCAAGCGTTTCTCGACCAAAAGGAAAGCGAGCAAGAAAGCACACAAGACAAGAGTGCGAAGGTCGAACAAATCCATGCTGAACTGAGCTTGATCACCAGGGTGCTCGATGGGAAACAAACACTCAGCGAAGTCGCTCCAGCAGATCGATGGGCGGTACGTCAGTCGATCTACCGCGTACAAAAGGGACTCGCTGGCTTGGAGCTTTCCAAGGATGCAGCAAAGACGATCTCCCCTGCGAGAGATTCGTTCAAACATGCCATTGAATATGTCCCACTTTGGGTAGTCATCGGCGTTGCTCTGGCGTTGGGGATCGGCACGACGATAGGTTACAAGCGTATTGTGGTAACCATTGCAGAGAAGATCGGCAAAACGCATTTGACGTATGCACAAGGAGCGGCAGCCGAGACTGTCGCCGCGTTGACCATCGGATTGGCTGACATGTTCCATGCGCCAGTCAGCACGACTCAAGTTCTATCGTCGGGGATAGCCGGGACGATGTGGGCCAACAATTCCGGAGTTCAAATAGGAACTATACGCAAAATCCTAATCGCTTGGGCTCTGACATTGCCAATGGCCATCCTCCTCGGCGGAGGGTTATTCTTTCTCGGCGTAATGGCTTTTGATGGAGTGAAGCTGCATTGATCGATTCGTATTTCAGCCTTGATGCTTAGTGCATCCCCAGAAGAGCTTCAAGCCGATTGAAACGCGCATCGATTTCCAGCGAACAGCTTTCGCTAGGAAGTCTCTGCGCATGGAGCAATGAATTCATTGCGAACCGCAATTGCATGTCCCACTCTGGAAAGGGGGGTAGGAATTCGCCAAAGCCTCGCATCGATCTGCGAATCCCCTGAATCCGAAACCAATGATTCCATTTGTCGGTCGGTTGGATTGATTCCTCCTGCAACTCGTATGTGACTTCTGAAATACGCTGACGGGAAAATCCAAATGGCACCATACACGCTGCAGGTAGTTTCCAAGCGGCCGCAATCGATCCTAGCAACCAGTCAGTCCAAGCTTCCAAGTAAGATCGCAAACGATTGAGGGTTCGGGCCCAGAAATGCCTACGGCGTATCGATTGCATCAACAGCTCCACCGCGTCACAACGCACTTCACGATGGGAAAGGAACGACTCATCGATCAAAGGCAGAACCTTGTCTCTTCGATCGATCGAATAAATGCAGCGACTCGCAGCAGCGAGAACCCGAATTGCAGGATCTGCTAAAAAAACATCTGTAAGGATCGCTTCCTCGCTCCCCTTCGACGTCCGTAAACGAGAGACCCAAGCGTGGTGCCTGAGGGATTGCAGGTGAGCAAACAGCTCGACCGACTCGTCGGTGGGCGTCCATGATTGGCTTTTGAACTCTTGAAATTTATTCGCCCAACTGAGCACGAATTCGAGTTGGCAAGGTGATGACATGAGAAGCTTGAAGTGCGAGTGAATCGTTTGCTAGGGCGTAGCGGACTCCAGCTTGATTGGTCAGTTGTCGCGTGCAATAAAAATGCTTCCATCATGCAATGCCATCGCTGCAAATCGGAGCATTTCGAACGGATGTGCAGACAGCGAGGATTGCATCGAATGCACCGTCGTACCAGGTGCACTCCATCAGATCGATACAACTGCAAAACTCGGATCGGATCAGGCTGATCAGGCGAAGAAGTCCGTCAAAACATAACGGTTCTACTGGAAAACCAGATTTCGTTGAGTAGAGTTCCAAACAGTTCGAGATGTTCGAACGGATCTGATTACTGTTGATCACTAAGATGAGGAAATAAGAATCATGCGTGGGATACGTTTGGTTGCTGTAGCCGTTGCGCTCGCCTGGACGTCTGGCGCTCTTGAAGCGAAACAGTACACGAAGAAAATCCACGGTCGGGAAGTTGTCGTTCACACGAACCCGATTCCCGTGGTGCTGCACCGCATGGTTCCACCTCAACATGGACGGCATGTCACGGAACGTGAAATTCACAGCGGCAAGGTTCCGCAGTCCGGTCGTGGGTTAGGGCTTCGGGGCAATTAGACTCGGGGCAATTAGACTCGGGGCAATAAACTCAACGAGTTTAAACTTGACTGGGCGTGACTCTATTGGCGTGACTCTAAGGAGCACGCTTGCGCAGTTTTCGTTGAAGCGATCGTCGGTGAATTCCGAGCCGGCGAGCCGCTTCGGAGATATTGTTGCTGCAATCCGCCAACACGCGATGAATGTGCTCCCACTCCGCTTGAGCTAGTGTTGGTACCGGGATTTCTTCATCCGTCTCCGGCATTTCGACTTCGGCTCCCCCACGCTTGAATGCGTTGAGTATGTCGTCAACGTCTGCAGGCTTGGGTAGGAAGTTAACCGCCCCAAGCTTGATCGCATCGATTGCCGTGGAAATGCTGCCGAAGCCTGAGAGAATCAGGACACGAACTTCCGGGTTCATCCCCTTGAGATCCTGGATCAGCGTCAGTCCCGGTCGCCCCGGCATTCGCAAATCAACTACAGCTAGCTCCGTGGGGCTGATCCGATATTTGTCTACAGCCTCGTCACATGTGCCAGCCACGGATACGCGAAAACCTCGCTCTTGGAAAGCTTCTGCAAGTCGATCGCGAAGAATCGTGCTATCGTCGACGAGCATGATGCTTGAAAAAGCCTGAGAATTATCTAGGTCCGTTGTCATGGCCATTGCTAACGAGAAACGTGTGTGGGGATCTGTGCGGGGTATTGGGGATCGATACAAGCGGGCAACTCGCCCCGTTCTTCCTTATTGTACCCACAATCACGGCTTCTTGGAAAATAGACTTTCCAAGGATACTTTCCGCGCAAGCAACGCAGGGATATCCCAATCGGAGGGCAAACTCGAAAGCTGGTTTAACCTACCGGATGCACCGACGATTTGACTTGCGTTGGTTGATGAAATTCTTGATAGAGCCCCTGCAGTCCTACTGCATGAATGCGAATGTTCCTCAAGCCACTCGAAGCGATCCACGGAAGAAGCGGTTCCAGGGGTCCGGAGATCTCAAGTTCAATGGTGGAATCCGTCTTTTGAAGCACCGAAACATCCGCCGGCAACGAATGCAGTGCAAAATTTGCGGGAATCTCACCTTGGAGGTGATGAGACGACCTCAAATCGGCCAGATTCGCCGTTCGTACAACTTGTCCGTTTCTAAGCACACCGACGGATGTGCACAAGGATTCTATTTCGCTCAAAATGTGGGAACAAAATACGATTGTCGAGCCGTTTTGGTGCAACTCTCGCACCAACTCGATGACCGTATTTCGGACTGTCGGATCGAGATTTTCGGTCGGTTCGTCGAGAATCATTAAGGGGCTTGGGCAACCCAATACGCAGCAGATCGAAAGTTTTCGCCGCATTCCAGTCGACATAAATGCCACCCGTCGCTGCAAATCCAAATTCAATCGCTTGGCATGCGAAAGTGCTAACGCTCGGTTTCCACGCGGGTGGATAGAAGTAAAAAAATCAATGCAATCCGAAGCTCGCATAAGGCGAAATAGTTTTGGCTCTGCGGGCAGATAGCTGACTTGCTGCCGCACCGCGAGACTCTGTCGATGGCAATCGATCCCCAGGATTTTCGCTGTACCGCTAGTGGGTTTAAGGTACCCTAGGAGGCATCGAATCAATGTTGTTTTGCCGGCACCGTTGGGGCCTAAAAGTCCGAAGATGGTGTTAGGCTCGACTCGTAAATCGCACTTATTGAGGGCCAAAAACCCGTTGTAATTTTTCGTGAGCTGATCGGTCTGCAAAGTCGGTGCGAGCATTTTGGGTTTCTAAGGGAGTGGAACGCAATTTCGGCGTGCAGACCGGGTGTTTGAATGGATCGTCGATTGGGCAACAACAGCTGGGAAATCGCTGGGTAGGACTCGTTCCTCGTCGCTACAGTCCAGTATAGCCTTCTGGATAGCGTTTAGGCTTGCAGATCGCCCTGAGGGGTTTCCAAACTTGACATGTAGGCTTGTTCCATTGTAGATAAAACGGATGAAGAAACTCGCGGTGATGCTTCCGAATTGGGTGGGTGATGCTTGCATGGCAACTCCGGCTTTACGAAGCCTGAGAAGGGAACTTGCTGGGGAAGTTCAAATTCTCTGGATTGGTCGTCCGGGCCCTTTAGGTGTGCTCGGTGGTCTATATGCTGAAGGCTTACCCGGGCAAACAGCCCCTGTATTAGGCTTGCGCGGGGCAGATGCAAGCATTGAAAGTCGTCCAACCGATGAATCACTTTGGGCGGACGGATCGATTTGCTACAAGCCGCGCTCGAAGAATGAAAGCGTCCTGAACCGCCGTCGCCTCGTGCGTGCGATGCGGGCTGCGAAGTTCGACACGATTCTCTATCTGACCAACAGTCTCTCAACAGCCTGGATGGGTCGCCTTGCGGGAATCCCGAGGCGAATAGGATACGCCCGAGATGGGCGTTCGTTGTTGTTGACCGATCGGGTGGCCGTGCGGCAAGGCAGCAGTGATGCGATCAAAGATCCTTGTATCGACAATTACATGCGTCTGATTCGTGTACTGGGGTGCAAGAGCACCGACCGAAGAACAGAGTTAAGAGTATCTCATGCAGACCAACAGCTTGCGGGTGCGTGTTTAGCTTCGGTGGGGTTTTCGTATGATCGCCCGTTCGTTGTTATCAATGCGGGGGCTGCAACAACCGAGACGAAACGTTGGGGAGAAGAGCCTGCAGGGAATGCGGCTCGCCGGATGAGTGAGCAGTTCGACTGCGATGTATTGATACATTGTGGACCAGCAGAGCGAGAAGTTGCGAGCAGGATCGAGTCCATTGCGGCAACCCCTCGGGTCCGAAGTATGGGAAGTTTTGATCCATTGCCACTGGGATTAAGCCGAGCGCTCATCGCTCAATCTCGGATGGTGATTTCCACCGATTCAGGGCCACGCCATATCGCCGTTGCATTCAATAAACCGGTGGTCTCCTTGTTTGGATCGATCGATCCAAAGCTTACCCTTACCTACAACGTTCCAGAACGGATCGTTGCACTCGGTTTGGCTTGCCAACCATGCGGATCGTATAACTGTCGATTCAAGCATTCCGAATGCATGACGAAATTAGATGCAGAGCGTGTTTTTCGAGAAGCTTCTGGAGTTTGGTCCAACGGTTCAGGAAGAAACAGCTAGTCTTCGAGAAACACCGCAAGGGATTTGAGATAATCGGGAGGAACATCACGTGATAGCAAGACGCAACCGAAAGCACCGAATTTACAGGTACCAATTTTGGCCAATTCTCGGCCTTGCATGTTGTTTGTTTTGGCCAGGATTGAACTTTACTCATGCGCAACTTGCTGACGGATCGGCTTCCCCTGTACTTGAAAACGGATGGCGCGCTTTACCGGGCGGAGCGATACAGCTACCAGACGGATTTGTGGCAAGCACGTTTGAAGAAGCCGTACACGTCAGTGTGTATGAAGCGGTCAATCGCGGGGTGGTGAACATATCGACTCGATCGATTCGTCCAGAAGCTTTTCTTTTGGTCGCGGAGATAAGTGGCAACGGAAGTGGATCGGTCGTCGATCGACAAGGGCATATTTTGACGAACTACCACGTGATCGAAGGTGCTCGCGACATCAACGTAACGTTGTTCAACGGGGAATCATTTCCTGCCGAGCTCGTCGGCCAAGACCCCGATAACGACATTGCTGTATTGAAGGTCAGCGCATCGGCGGATTTGCTCTATCCGATTCCCTGGGGGGATTCGAGCCAATTAAGGGTCGGGCAACATATCATTGCCATCGGAAACCCATTTGGCTTCGAACGAACCATGAGCACAGGGATCATCTCAAGCTTGAATCGTCAGATTTCATCGCGTACGCAGCGATCGATTCGATCGGTAATTCAGATCGATGCGGCATTGAATCAAGGAAACTCGGGGGGGCCTTTGCTCAATGCCAGAGGGCAACTCATCGGCATGAACACAGCCATTGCAACGCGAAGCGGTGACAATGCCGGAATCGGCTTCGCGATCCCCGTCAACACGATGAGCCGTGTAGTACCGCAATTGATCGCAACGGGAAAAGTCGCAAGACCGACGATCGGAATTTTGCAGGTCTTCGAGACAGAAAACGGACTGCTTGTAGTTAACATGACTCCCAATGGACCAGCGGAACGATCGGGACTACTCGGATCGCGTGTAGAGCGTCGTAAAGTGCGCCGTGGTTTCGGGATGGTGGAGCAAGAAGTTGTCGATCACAGCCAAGCAGATTTGATTATTGCGATTGACGGAATCAAAGTTCGACAAGCAGATGACTTATTGAGTGTCATCGAAACGAAGCGAGCTGGTGAAGTTGTGACATTGACAGTTGTTCGTATGGGTAAAGCCGTATCGATTCAAGTAACGTTAGGATCTGGTGAATGATACCTTGGGAAAAAATCTCCTCTGCCGAAGCGGTGATATTCGATTGCGATGGTACCCTTGTCGACTCGATGCCCATCCATTTCCTGGCTTGGAACGAAACTATGCGTTCCGTCGGATTGGTCTTTGAAGAGGATCGTTTCTACGCGCTTGGTGGAATGCCGACTGACCGCATCATCGCGATGTTAGCTCAAGAACAGAACAAGGACGTTGATCCGCAAGAAACGGCTTTTCGGAAAGAAGCGGCCTTCTTTGAGAAAATGCATTTACTGGAACCCATCGAAATTATTGTAGATGTGGCGAGGAAATTACGCGGCAGCAAACCAATCGCCGTGGCTAGCGGGGGGTTCCGATCCGTGGTTCAGCAACAGCTTACCCATGTAGGGATTTTGGATTGGTTCGATGTCCTGGTTTGCGCAGAGGATACCAAGCGACACAAACCTGAACCGGATGTGTTCCTCGAATCAGCTAAGCGACTCGGGGTTCGTGCCGAAAACTGCCTTGTATTCGAAGATGCAGACTTGGGGGTCGAAGCAGCTAAGCGAGCAGGGATGGCGTGTTTGGACGTGAGAGATTACTTTGTATCGAAGAGGATCGCTTTACCAGAGTGATGACCTGGCGATCATCGAAGTTCGGCCCGGCAGCCAACACTACGAACGTCAAAATATAAACGCGTTAATGGGATGACCTAAGGATGAAGCGTCAGGAATGATTCGCCATCGATGGTTTTGTTTTGGTGCAGCATTGCTTGTGCTGGCAGCCCTCTTGCCGGCGTCGCAACGACTGCACTTCGATCGCTCACTTGAAAAAATGTTCCCGGCCCAAGACCCCGAAAGGCTTACCTTTGAACGGGTCGAACGACGCTTCGGCGTATCTCAATTCATGGTATTCGCTTACCGAGATCCCGATCTATGGGAGAGTGATGGAAGCGGACTTGAGCGAAACCTCCAATGGCGTGAAAAAATTGAATCAATCGATGGAGTCCGATACGCATTGGACTTATCTCGCATTGATCAGATGCTCTCGATGCTCAAAGGCCCAACTAGTTTTTTGGGTCCAACAACTAGCGCCGCAAAGTCAAAAGGGAATGGAACAACACGCCCTTTGCTCGACGAACGCAATGCAATGGCGATGGAATACCGTCGAATGTTTGCTGGACAGACGCATGCCAAAGATACGGATTTAGTCGCTATCGGCGTTTTGCTCGATCAAGAAAAACAGCAAGACCCCGGCAATAACGCCGTATTGGAATCGCTTCGGTC
>CAIJIZ010000429.1 GCA_903820735.1 uncultured Pirellula sp. | reverse complement strand
TTCGCAGCCGGTGATATCTCTCCCTTCGCTTGCATCCAAGCACCGATTGCTCGCCAATACTCTGGCAAAGCTTCAGCGGCATCACCCCCAACTTGCGGCATCGACTTGCTCGAATACCATTGCGGTAAAGCATCCCATTTCTCTTGGTCGATCAGTGAAAGCCCCAACCCAACCCAAAGGGCCGCGGTTCCCTGCTCGGCTTGCAACACCTCACGAAAAATGACCTCCGCTTCCTCTGGCCGTTTTTCATACAACGCACCAAACCCAAGGGAACTCTTCAAGCGTATTTCTTGCGGTGCATCAAGCATGCGTTGCTTGACGATCGCATCGCTCTCAACCGGCTTGACGGTATCGACGGCCAGCGCCAACGTCGTAATCTCGCGATTCCCCAATCTCAGCAACTTTTGCATCACAAGCGACGCCTCGTAGCGCCTTCCTTGAAGATCCAGCAGCGCCGCATAGATTCTGTTCGTCTCGTAATCGTCAGGATACTGTGCTAAGACCCCTTTGGCTCTCGATTCAGCTTGCCCTAATTGCGACTTATTCCAACTCCAAAGCAATGCGTCCCTGTGGGCCTTTAACCCATACTCCGGTTCCGCAATCGGTATGCGATCTACCATCCCAACCGCTTGATCCAACTTCCCACGCTGTGACAATACTTGCGAGGATACAAACAAGCCTCGAGGATCATCCCCCTTCGACAACAATACCCTTTGACACTCCTCCCAAGCTTCGTCAAAGCGCCCCGCCTCCAACAGTTTCAACGCTCTGAGCGAACTGGCTTTCTTGGTTTCATCAAACTTTCGTACGCCCGTTTGACCCGTTTGACCCGTTTGACCTGCACTATTTTTTTGGCCCGAGTTGGCACCTTGAGCAGAACTTGCGGTCTTATCAGAACTCTGGTCCTTTCCATTCGATGCCGCATCCGGCTTGCAGCCCGATGAAATAATCCCCAGCGATAAACAGAACGCTAATTGAAGTAGAACCGAAAATCGCCGAGTTACTCGCACTTGCACTCACTCCTCTCTCAAGGCAATCGACAGCGGAAGATTCGAATCTCCCGCTGGCCGTCTTGCAAGTCAATCAACTCCGAATCACATTTCCAACCCGCCATCCGTATCCACCGTTCGAAGCGATCCCCTGTATGCCGCTGCGGCTCGCTCAAATACACCACCCCTCCTTCGGTGAGGACCTGTCGCATACAAGGCTCCAGGATGGGATACAGCGAGGGGTTATAGACGATATCCGACCCGATCACGATCGGGAATCGCTCGCGGAATTGCTGAAGCTTGGACCAATCCAACTTGCGAACTTCGACGCGATCCCGAACGAACCTCGCATTGTAACGACACATGATCAGCGCCATGCTCGAAGCGTCCGTGATGCACACCCTCGCCCCACGCAACGCAGCCGATATCCCAGCTCGACCGCTACCCCCACCAAGCTCCAGAATTGGATATTGCTCAAGATTGGGAATGCGACCAAGAAACGCATCAAGCCCCTGTGCAGCCCGCCATGTCGCGGCCCAGAACGGATCTAATTCAACCACTTCCGGCTGATTGCCTTTGAGCGCCTCCTCAAGCAACCGATCGGGATTGAGCACCTTGACCCATGGGTAATTCTGACCCGCAATGGTTGCGTGAGAATGCTCAAGCTCGACCTTGCGTTCCAACCGCTTCAACAGCTTTAACGATTCCAACGCGTCGGCTTCGATGAGCATTCTTATCCCCGCTCTTCCATCTCCCGAATGTAGGCACGAAGGCGTTCAAGCTCATCGACCGTGCCCTTGAGCTTCAACATATTCCGAACCCGCTTTTGCAACTCAAGCGAATTAACTGGCTTGGATAAAAAATCATCGGTGCCCGCTTCTACCGCTCGCTCGATATCTCCAAGCTCGCTCAGGGCCGTCACCATCAAAATCATGATCGAGGATGTTTCAGGATCACCCTTCAACGCGCGACACACCTCGAATCCATTGAGCTTGGGCATCATCACGTCGAGCAAGATCAAGTCCGGCTTGAAGG
>CAIJIZ010000428.1 GCA_903820735.1 uncultured Pirellula sp. | reverse complement strand
TTCCGTTCGTCCGGGAGGTTGCGAGCGTTTCGCCGAGAAGCTTAGATCTGGTAGTTCAGATCAAGGAGCGAGTCGTCGACCGACCCATTTCTGATGCGCAGTTTGGGTTTTTCAAGGACAACGGTCGAGTGCGGTGCGACGCTTGATGTAACCCACACGCTCGAACCGATGACGCTATGATGACCGACCACGGTGTTTCCACCGAGGATCGTAGCGTTGGCATAAATCACCACGTGGTCTTCGATGGTCGGGTGGCGTTTCGTACCGCGAACAAGTTCGCCGTTCGCATCGGTGGCAAAGCTCAATGCGCCGAGCGTGACCCCTTGATAGATCTTCACATGGGCTCCGATTTTACAAGTCTCCCCGATAACCACACCGGTGCCGTGATCGATAAAGAAGTGCTCGCCGATGCTAGCTCCCGGATGGATATCGATACCCGTTTGTTTGTGAGCCCATTCACTCATCATTCGTGGGATAAAGGGGACTTTCAAACGGAACAATTCGTGAGCGATTCGGTAAATGGTTACGGCTTCCAGGCCGGGGAAACAGAAGATGATCTCATCGCGATTCGTGACGCTTGGGTCACCGGCAAACGCGGCATCGACATCCTTGGCGAGAGCTAGGCGAAGAGATGGGATTTTCTCCAGCAGAGCTATCGCGATTTGTTGCCCTTTGGCCTCTAGGTCTTCGACTTCTCCGCAGCCTTGTGCCGAAGGAGTTGCAGCGCGATTTGCATGAATCAGCGCGCGGGTGATTTGCGTGGTGAGTTTATCGTGCAAAGCATCGATTAGGTTTCCGACGTGATACGTAACATTACCCGCATGCAGACCTTCGCGCCTGCGAAATCCCGGGTAGAGAATATCCTTGATATCCTCCAGGATTTGAATGACGACTTCGTATTTCGGCAGGGGGCAATGCCCGAGGTGATTGATTCGGTCGCAAGCTTGGTAGGAAGCGACGATTGCGTCGGTCAGGCGTGGCAGTTGCTCTTTGAGTCGCGAATCGCTGGCCATAGTGGATTGCTTTCGTTTTCTACGGTTCTTTTTTGCCGGGCTTGCTTGCTGTAGAAGCTCAAGATTGGGGATTGCGAGCGTCTTCTACAGGTCGATTATCGACGAAAAGCTGGGAAACTCCACATGATATTCGACTCGGCAGCTTCGGATTGATCGATTCTGGCTGTTGGCCAGTAGAAGGTGGACTGCAATGAAATGCTAGCACGCAATGTAGAGCTAGCATTTCACGATATCGCAAAATATGGTGCCAAGCTTGCTTGTGCGTCCTGGATTACCTAATCTACGCCCCGCTCGCTAAGGACCTTTGGAAAGGATTCAAGGGTTCAGGGTTTATCTTTTCTCATTCACCATCGGAGGAATCGAAGCATGGCACGTAAGCCGCTCATTGGGATGAATTGTGATTACCGTGGGGCCAGTCAAGGGGCACCTGCTTATGCATATGTTGCATCGGGATATTTTGATTCGATCGTCAATGCAGGCGGAATTCCGGTGGTGCTTCCTCCGACGACTGACTTCGATAGCTTTGGGCCGATCCTCGACACGCTCGACGGTTTCATGTTGGTCGGTGGGGCGGATTTGGATCCTCGGCGAGATGGCTATATGCTTCACTCTTCGGTTCGTCCGATGGAAGCACGCCGCGAGGAGTTCGATCGCCGGTTGGCTTTGGAGATCGCAAACCGCAAAATGAGCTTGCTCGCAATCGGAGTTGGATTGCAACTGATCAACATTACCGAGGGTGGAAATCTCTTTTATCACATCCCTGTGGATCTTCCTGAAGCGCTTCAGCATCGCGACCCACATGATCCGAATCACCGGCACTCGTTGGTTGTTGAATCGAACTCGATTCTCGGTCGAGTTTATGGAGAAGGTGAGATTCGAGTAACGAGTCGGCATCACATGGCAATCGATCGGCTTGCCGACTCGTTCCGCGTGACGGCTCGATGCCAGGACGGTGTGATTGAGGGGATTGAGAGCAAGCAAGATGATTGGTTTGTCGTCGGCTGCCAGTTCCATCCTGAATCCCCAGCAGCTAGCGCTTTAGATATCCGTATCTTCGAAGAATTCATCGAGGGGATCCAAGCCCGTGCGATGGGCCTGCCGCAGCTTGAACTCGCTGCCGCCTAATTGCGATTCCCCCCTAATTGCGATTCACTCTGGGGTTCGTTGTGAATTGCAATACGGGTTCTTGTGAGTTGCTCACGGGCACTTGTGAATTTGCGAAAAAAAGCTGCAAGGATGTGGCCTGGGTGTACCAACAACACCCAGTTTGGCACGGATGCCATTTTTCGCGATTTATATCAGTCGCTCCAGTTCGATGCCGCTAGCCCGCACATCTCCGGCTAGCGCGAATATCTCCAGCTAGCCCGATACACTCCAGCTCGCTCAAGAAAAACTATCGAACGGAGTGTTACCAGCTAACGCTTCATTGTTACTCTCGAATGTGAATCGTTATTCGCTTGATTCTGATTCTTCAGTGGAAACCGAATCGGAATCACCGGAAGAGCCGATCTGCTGGACGGCTTGTTGTCCGAGTCTAGCGCAGAAATCCCCAAAGGACTCCGAGCCGGAACGCTGTTCCTTAAAAGCCACGAACAGCGGCTTGAGAGTGGACACGATGGATTCCAGTGGGATAAGGTCTTTGTAGATAAACGCGAGGCGAGTACCCAGACGCGCCCCGCCGGCAAACACGGTATATTTGCCTTTAGCTTTTCCGACCAAGCCGATATCTGCGTTATAGGGTCGGGCGCAACCGTTCGGGCAGCCGGTCATTCGAACCGTGAAGAGTTCTTTGTCGAGCCCAAGCTCATTGAGGACGACTTCCATTTGATCGATGACTCCAGGAAGAGCGCGTTCGCTTTCGGTGATTGCCAAGCCGCAGGTTGGCATGGCGACGCAAGCGATAGACCAGCGGCGCACATTGGAAATTTCTTCGGTCAGGGGCAATCCCCGTTTCTTGATCAGGTTCTCGAGTTTCGAGCGGTCTTTAGGATCGATATTGCAGAAGAGGATACTTTGGTGTGCGGTCAATCGCAGTTCTGGATTGAACGTCTCGCAGATATCGCGAAGAGCCGTCTTCCAAGCTCGATTATCGTTGTCATATAGACGGCCATTTTCAACGTTGAAACCGTAGAACCAGCGGCCATCCTTTTGGTCTTCCCACCCCATGTGATCACGATGTTCGGTGACGTCATCATGGGTGCAATCCTGTAGTTTGCTCCCGTAATAGGTTTCGACTTGGTGACGCATCCATTCGATCCCACGGTCGTGGACTAAGTACTTCAAGCGAGCGCGTTTGCGATCATCGCGATATCCGAAATCCCTTTGCACTTTAACGATGGCTTCGGCAACCGCGACGGCTTGGTCGGGGGTGACGAAAGCGAGTTTTGTGGCCAATCGGGGGAAGGTTTTCTTGGCGCTGGGGGTTACGCCTAGTCCACCGCCGACGAGGACGTTGTAACCGATGACGTGGCCATCGCGGACAACGGCGATGAAGCCCAAGCAATTGGTGTAAACGTCTGTGCAGTTGTCATCGCTGATAGCGATCGCCGTCTTTAGTTTGCGGGGCAGATAGGTCTTGCCGTAGATCGGTTCGATTTCTTCGTCCTCAGACCAGGATTCCCCTTCATCGACACCATGATAGGAGCTGATTTGACGGCCGAAATCGTAGGCCTGTCCGGTGTCCTCGTTGATCAGCGCCATGCCGAAGAAGGCCCAGGAATTGTCCAACTGCCCCATGACTTCGACGCGGAGATTGGCACTATTGCCCTTCAACTGGAACGGCTTGGTAACGAACGATTTTTCTCCAGTAGCGAGCGGCTGGAAGGTGTAGGTCTGCTCCATTACTGTCTCGTCCAGCGCGCGCATGGAGAAAAAGGTCATCATCCCGAAGAGCAGGGCGGCAAAGATGAAGAACAGTTTCCAGGGGCGGCCCTTCTGCACTTCGACGGGAGCGGGCTGGATGGAGTAGACGCCCACAGCCGGCGGCGGAGCACCGGGAAGCTGAAAGGCAGCCCAGATCTCCTTGCCGTCGATGTATTCGCCGCGGCTCCAGTTCACTTCGTTCTCGGTGGTTTCCGAGGAGAGCATTTTGGGGGCGGCAACGTAGTCGGCGGCGGTGACGATCTCACCAACTTTCACCTGCCAGGGGAATTCACCGATCACGAACCAGGTGTAGGCCTGCGCCGTTTGGAAGTGATCGTAGATCACGCCGTCGAAGGTCATCGTGGGCCGGTTGTAGTTATTCACGCCCGGCACCGGCAAAGACGGGATCGGGGTGACGAAACTCCAATGATTATCGTATTCGCTGATGTAGCGGAACCCTTTGTAGGGGTTGAACAGCACGTATTCGCGCCAAAAATAGTTCGTGCCTTCGACGTCGATCCCGCG
>CAIJIZ010000427.1 GCA_903820735.1 uncultured Pirellula sp. | reverse complement strand
CGCGAAATCGGTTTGCAATTCGAAGTCGATCGCGTCGACTCCGGAAGCCTAAAACTGCAAATCGATCACCCAGACCCACTACCACTCGACAACGTGGCGTTCGCAGCCATACGGCCAAACAGACAAGTCAACGTACTGCTGATCACCAACGGTAACACCGCCCTCGAACGCGCTCTGCAAACTTCCCGCATCGCTCAGATGGCCCAAGTCACCATCGAAACGAAAAGCTTCCTGGACTCCCAAGACTACGCCAGCGCAGCAGCCGATTCGAAGTACGACCTGATCGTGTTCGATCGCTGCGCGCCGAAAAAAATGCCCGAAGCAAACACCCTCTTCTTCGGCTCTGTCCCACCAGCCGTTCCATCCAGCGACGCGTCAAACAACGCATCAAACAATGCGTCAAACAACGCAGTAAGTAACACTTCAAGCGATACATCCGGCACTACAGCAACGGATACTGCTACCGCTAATTCCACCGGTAATTCCAATGCTGACTCCAATGGTGACTCCAGCACCGACCCCAATACCAACTCCGCTTGGATATTCGGCGAACCCACCGGACCGGTGATCATCGTCGATGTAAACCGTAGCCACCCTATCAGCCAATACCTGGAAATGGCTTCCGTCGGAATCGTGGAGTCTCGCACGGTGAAACCTCCCGCCGGAGGAACAGTCCTGATGATCGCAGATATCGGGCCCGTCTGCGCAGTTGCTCCACGAGGAGCCTACCAAGACGCGGTGCTGGGTTTCGATCTGGTTCGCCCCACCGAAGAAGGAACGGAGATCAACAGCGACTGGGGTATCAAACGCTCCTTCCCCATTTTCATCTACTCCGCCGTCGAACAACTCGCCGGCGGAATCACCGAAGCGAGCGCACCGACGGTCCAACCCGGCTGGCCCATCCACCTGACTCTCTCGAACCGCTTCGCCAACTACGAAATCAAAAATCCATCAGGCAACACCACCAATATCGAACGCGGGTCCGATGGCCGTTTCCTTTTCACCCAAACCGAAGAAATCGGCGTTTACGAAGTCTACGCGCAAGGTATCGCCGAACCCGTCGAACGATTCTGTGTGAACCTCTTCTCCTCGCGCGAAAGCAACTTGCAAGTCGGCCTTGAACTCAACACAGGTGCCGAGTCGATCAGCGCAACGGACACCACGATCCGCGCCCGACAAGAAACTTGGCGATGGTGGCTCCTTCTAGCCCTTGGTTTACTAACCCTCGAATGGATTGTCTTCAATCGCCGCGCGTTCGTTTAAGACTCGTTATGTGGAACACACCGCGTAAGCCCCATGCAAATCCTGCGATCTGCAAACCTTAGCCACCGATCTTCAATCGGCTGGCCAATCGATCGGTAACGAAACCCTGGACACCTCTAAAGAAACAACTCAATTCCCCGAACTCTTTATCGTCGAAGGCGAATCGGCGGGAGCAGCTGTTGAACGGGTCTGCGATCGCAATACGCAACGCGTGATTACGATGCAAGGCAAACCCATGAATGCTTGGAAAGCATCGCGAGAGAAAGTCGCAAACAATCCTTGGTTCCAACGAGTCATCGAATCGCTTGGATCAGGGATCGGAAATGACTTTCGTATCGATGCTTTTCCTTACTCGAAAATCGTATTCCTATTCGATCCCGATGCTGACGGTATCCATTGCTCAGCATTGATGCTTTGGTTCTTCCACCGCTGGATGAGCCCCTTGCTAGAGAACGGACGAATCTTCATCGCATTGCCACCCCTATGCGAACTTCGAAATACCGCAACGCAACAAATCGCTTATCCTTGCCACCCGAAAGAGATCGAACAATACATTGAGAAATGGAATTTGCCCAAGGACTCAACAGAGATCTCGAAAAAAACTTTCCGTGGTCTAGCAAGCATCGGTTCAGAGATCTTATTGCGAACCTGCATCGATCCGGCCACGCGTAAAATTCGCCGCGCAAGGCCCGAAGACGCCATCGCTAGCCTCGAAGCATTCACAGGAAAAGAACTCTAATTGTGAGCGAAGACATTACTCCCGAATTCTACAAGCGATATCTTCTCGAAGATGTTCTTCCGTTTTGGATCGAACATGGCTGGGATCGAGAACAAGGTGGGATGTGGACTTGTCTCGATCGCGATGGAACACTGCTTGACAGCGACAAGTCTGTCTGGTTTCAAGGCCGAGCCGGATGGATGTTCGCTACGATGTTCAATACCGTCGAAGCAAATCCGCAGTGGTTAGAAGTCGCCCAAAGCTGCGTTGATTTTCTCGATCGATGCGCTGATTTCACCAATAGCGGCGATGACTCTACCGATCAGTCGGGAAGTACGACGTCCTTAAGCCACACGTTGTCGCGTTGCAGCGGCGAAGCTGTACCGAAACTGTATTTCACCGTTACGCGCGATGCAAAACCGCTTCGGATGAGAAGGTACTACTACAGCGAATCCTTCGCTGCGATCGCTTATGCAGCCATGGCCAAAGCGACGGGCGTCGATCGATATCATCAAGCCGCCGTGAGGATGCTCGAAGTATTCCTGCGTTCCATTTTGGACCGGAGCAACGCCGAACCCAAGACCGATCCTCGGACCCGACCGCTTCGCGGTATCGGCCCTTGGATGATCGCCATGGCAACCGCCCAAGAATTGCGAGCGAACTTGGGGGACGTTGCGGTCTATGGCAAGTCATGTTCCGAGTGGATTGATCGCTGCATCGAAGAGATCGATCAATCGTTTTTCAAACGAGAACTCGGTGCGCTGATGGAAGTAGTAGGAAGCAACGGAGAAGTCTTAGATCATTTCGACACAAGGCAACTCAACCCCGGCCATGCCATTGAATGCGCTTGGTTTATCCTTCACGAAAGCTGCATAAGGTCTGATGCGGGGCTGAGAAAGCTTGGACTCGATATTTTGGATTGCATGTGGCAACGAGGGTGGGATCAACAGTACGGGGGCTTGTTCTACTTTCGGGACGTCTACGGTAAGCCCGTTCAGGAATACTGGCACGACATGAAGTTTTGGTGGCCGCATTGCGAAGCGATCATCGCTACGGCTTTAGCATGGAAACTTACAGGCGACCAGAAGTATCAACGCATGCATGCCGTCGTGCATACATGGAGCTTCGAACACTTCGCCGACAGGGAATTCGGTGAGTGGTATGGGTACTTGCATCGTGACGGGCGAAAGTCGAATACGCTCAAGGGTAGTACATGGAAAGGGCCCTTTCACCTCCCTCGAATGCTTTGGTACTGCGCCCAGTTATAACACGCAGTCTCCGGCTGTCTTTAACTCTTTGCGTCTTTGCATCTTTGCGTGAGCCATCCGCACAAGCCACGGCTTGGCCGTATACGCTTGGCTCCCCTTCTCCCGCGGGCGGGAGTAAGGGGCGGGGGGGATGAGGGTGCGAAGAGCACTGACCAACGCTGGATGCTGCCTGTTGCACTTCAATCATGAGCAAAGACAGCAGGATAGTTATCGCTCTCTATGCAGTTCGCAAAACACAATCTGCGCGTGTTCTCCCACCTCATCCCCCAACCCCTTCGCCTCCCCCGGGAGGCGAAGGGGAGTTACGATTAAACGGAGTACATCCCTATTTCCCTTGCCTGACCGTGCGAAGCGATCGTGGCTACGAATTGATATTCAAAGGCGACAAGCCTTCTCCGCTTGGCTCCCCTTCTCCCGCGGGCGCATTGGTCTCTACACAAAAAAGCCCGGTGGCGCATGGGTTTGCGCGTATTTGCGTAATTGCTCTACGGTCGTACCGCTCTCAAGTAGGCTCAAAACCGAGAGCAGGGCATACCATCCAGCAAGCAGTCCGCTCGCCGTCG
>CAIJIZ010000426.1 GCA_903820735.1 uncultured Pirellula sp. | reverse complement strand
CCTTGGTAAAGCGCAGGTTCGCAAGCCAGTAAATGATTGAGGTCTGCGACTAAGTTTTGGATGCCTGCATGAGTATCCCACTTGAGAAGATCCCATTGCAACTGAGCGTCTTCGTTCCATTCATGCCATTGTGCGAGTTCACCACCCATGAAGAGTAGCTTTTTGCCTGGGTGAGTCCACATATAGGCGTAGAGAAGTCGCAGGTTTGCGAATTTCTGCCATAAGTCACCTGGCATCTGCGCGATTAGAGAGCCTTTCCCATGGACGACTTCGTCATGGGAAAATGGCAACATGAAGTTTTCGCTAAAGGCATAGATAAGGCTAAAAGTAAGATCGTTCTGATGGTGTTGACGGTGGATTGGTTCACGGCGCATGAAACGCAGAGTGTCATTCATCCAACCCATGTTCCATTTGATCGAGAATCCCAAACCGCCCACGTCCACGGGATGGGAAACACCCGGCCAAGCAGTCGATTCTTCTGCTATGGTCAGGACACCCGGAAATTCTTGGTGAACATGTCGATTGAATTCGCGAAGGAAATGAATGGCTTCAAGATTTTCGCGGCCACCTGAAGTATTGGGGATCCATTGTCCTTCTTTGCGAGAGTAGTCGAGGTAGAGCATCGAAGCCACTGCATCGACTCGCAATCCATCGATATGGTATTTATCGATCCAGAACATCGCATTGGCGATAAGGAAATTGCGGACCTCATGTCTTCCGTAGTTGAACACCATCGTTCCCCAGTCCGGATGTTCGCCTTGGCGAGGGTCTTCGTGTTCGAAAAGGGCAGAACCGTCGAAACGAAAAAGTCCGTGGGCATCGCGGGGGAAGTGGGCTGGCACCCAGTCGATCAGCACACCGATACCATGTTGGTGGCAATAGTCGACAAAGTACATGAAGTCTTCAGGGGATCCGTAGCGGCTTGTGACCGCGTAATACCCGGTTGTTTGGTAGCCCCATGAGCCGGTAAATGGGTGTTCGGAAATGGGCAAGAGTTCGAGGTGAGTGAACCCCATCTTATGGCAGTAGTCAACAAGTTCATGCGCAAGATCGCGGTAGTTCATCCAACCGTGATTCGTACCAGTCGTCTTTTTCCACGATCCAAGGTGGACTTCGTAGATACTGATCGGTTGATTCAGGGTGCGATTCTCTGCGCGTTTCGCGAGCCAATCGGAGTCATTCCAAGAGAATTCGTCCAGTGGGTGAACAATCGATGCGGTTCGCGGTGGGACTTCACAATAAACACCAAACGGGTCGGCTTTATCGATGATCCGTCCATCAAGGGTTTTAACACGGAACTTGTACTTCATCCCCACATGGGTACTCGGTACAAACAACTCCCAGATTCCCGAAGGTATCTGCTTACCCATGGAATGGGATCTGCCATCCCAGTTATTGAAGTCACCAACGACTTGTACAGACTGCGCATTGGGTGCCCAGAGAGCGAAGTTGACGCCGCTTTGGTTGCCGATGCAACGAGGGTGTGCACCTAATTTGTCATAAATCTTCCAGTGGTTTCCACTACCGAAGAGAAACCGATCGAAGTCGGTTAGCAGCGGTGGAATGGAATTGGTTTCGACGTGCGTCATGGCTCAACTAATCTGTAAGGGCATTGGCCAGGTTGTAAAGGCATTGGCCGGTTATACAAAAAGCACCGGCAGCTTGATGGCGAAAGTCGACGACCGGTCAATCGTCGTGCAATCGGGATAGGAGGTTAGGAGTACTCTTGGATTCGATCTGTGTGATTTTTGGTTTTGTATTTTTCCGGAAGCGGATCGATCAAGCACAAGCTTCTGAGCATGCCAAGGATTTTTGAATCGATGCATAGAAGCAAGTTCCAGCTGATACCGATTGGGGAACAACACTTGGTCAAGAACGCTTTCACTGGGTTTTGAATTTCGGGAGTCTCATCCAGATGCTCACAAGCAGCGGTAGGGATCAGGGTTGGAACTGGACATGAACGACTTGAACTTTGGGATTGAACCGTTGCGATTGACGGGTTTGGCTGCGTTGATTGGCTTGACGGGCTTGGCTGGCTTGAATTGTTAGGCTCTCTTAGTGATGTAGAAGTGTGTCCGGCGATTGGAACGCTCTTTGGGCGAACAGGAAGCAACGTATCAACCGGGACTTCCCGTCGATCACCTTCGTAGCGGTCTTGTTGTGGGTCGTAGGACATCCATCTGCAAGTGACTTCGTGGTACCTCAAAGCAATATCGACCCGTCGCCACAGGTCGGCATTTCGTATGGGCTGGATGGATCCGAAGTGCTCCCAGCAGAAATCGGATTCCCGCCATTCACTCAGACCATATTGTAACCCACGTGCTACGTAACGGTTATTGGTAATCATCGTTACTTTGCTTGGTTGATCGAGAGCTTCGAGGCCTCGGATGACCGCGATGAGCGCAATGCGATCCGGATGGAGGGCTTCCTCGTAATCACAAGCATCGGTTTTTTGTCCGGTTTCGACATTCTCGAGGATAAACCGCCAGCGACATGCTTCATCGGAATCAAACCCGTTTCCAGATCCGACGTCACCTTCGCAAAAAAGCAGATAGTGGGGTTTGATGACTGACATGGTTTACGGGAATGAAATGGTAGAGGCGAGTTGAGACTTGAGCGACAACCTTCTGGGATAGCTTGCGCGATGAATTGCCGTGCGCGCCTCAAAGTCGAGTCAAACTATTCGGAATAAGAAAATTAAAACGGGATGGCTCAATCTATACCGATCGTAACGGTTGTGTTTTCAGGATGGAGGTTGTTTCGTAGAGGTGGTAGCGGATGTCTTTCGTCGGCGGAATCTGCCGGGTGGTTCACCGAAGGCTTTCCGAAAAGCGGCGCTCATGTATTCAGCATGTTGGAATCCGGAGCGGTGGGCAACAGCATCGACCGACAGATCGGTCTCGAGCAGTAGTTCTTTAGCTCGGGTCAGTCGGATCATAGCGATCATTGCATGCGGGGTTTTTCCGGTCGCAGCAAGGAACCGAGTTTCGAGCATTCGGCGCGAGAGCGCGACATGGGATAATACGTCATTGACGTCGATACCATCACAAGCGTGATGCCGGATGAATTCCAAGGCTTTCGCAACGCTCGGGTCATCAACTGCGTTGATATCGGTCGACTGTCTTCGGACAAGTCCGAGCGGGGGCATTAATCGAAACGGGGCAGAAAAACCTGCCGCATTAGTTTGCCTGCGTTCCACCATAGCTTGTTCAAGCCACTGTGCCGCGGAGTAACCTGCTCCTACGGCGTCTGGGGCGATGCTACTGAGCGATGGGCGTGAGAGTTCGCACAAGAGTGGGTCATTATCCACACCGATGACGGCGATTTGTTCCGGGACAGCGATGGACTGGTTTCGGCAATGATCAAGGATGACTTGAGCGGTGATATCATAAGCACAAAACAGGCCAACGGGTTTCGTCAGCTCTTGCAACCACTTCGCGAGCTCGGAGGCATGCCCAACTTGATACTTTTTTCGAAGCGGTGATGGGGTTCGGTGGATCTGGCATTCAACGCCAGCGGATCGGCAGCAATCGACGAATCGCTCTTCTCTCCAACGAGACCAATTAACCCCTTTGGGTCCACAGAACGCAAAACTTCGGAAACCGCGTTCGAAGAGATGATCAAAGGCGAGTTTCGCGATAGCTTGGTCATCGGTTTCGATCCAAGGCACGTTCGGTACACGACGCGCAGAACTGACATCGACGACGGGGACTTGCAAGCTTGAAACAGCTTTCGCAATCGCGTCGGTTTCGATTCTGGCGATGACTCCGTCGATATTGGATTCTTTGAGCCATCCCGGGGGAGGAGCACCCCGTTCCTGTTCGGGCAGATAGATTGACCAAGCGTCGTGTTCGCGATGGTACTTGACGATACCTTCAAGCAACCCTCGGGCGTATGCGTTGGAGGTTTCGATAAGCAACGCGACGCTTTTTCGTCGTTTTACGGGATTTGGCATAAGGAGAGACCCAAAAGAACAAGGTTCTCAACGTATGCAACCGGTGCACAGATGTGTTCTTGGACAAGTCTTCCATCGCCACCGGAGATGATAACCGGTATAGGTTTATCAGATCTTTCGTGATTTGAAGTCCGGTAGCGTTCGATAAGATATTTCGCACCACCAACAAGTGACGCATGAACACCTGCTGCAATGGCTTGCTCGGTATTTTTTCCAGGCAGCGGTGGCAACGAGTCGATCGATTCGGTAGGAAGCCACGGCAGCTGATCGGTACCAGCAGCAAGATACTGAAGAGCCAGACCTGCTCCGGGGAGGATGGCTCCACCTTTAAAAGCACCCGAGGCACTTACCCAATCAACAGTAAGGGCAGTTCCTGCTTGCACGACGATGATGGGACTGTGTGAGTAACCATGTTTCGATTTCCAAGCGAGTGCGGCACGGGCAGCGAGAATTCGGTCGATACCGACTCGGTCTGGAAAATCAACGTCGATGTCTATGCCGCAGTGACGGTAATCGACGATTTGCACAATAGCGCGGCGTTGGTTGATAGCTCCGCGACTGCCCTCTTCGATCGCTTGCTGAAGTGCTTCAAGAGCCACGCGATTGACACTAGCAATTCGCCAGATGGTAGGCGATGCGTCTGCATCAAGTTGATGCAGCTGGTCGACCAGCCAGCGAAAGCCTTCGCGTTGCTTCGGGTCGACCCACCGGTGGTTCGCAATACTGGATCGTTGCGGCTGATGCTTGAGTATCTCTTTTCCGATCGAACTCCAAGAGAGCTTGAAGATTTCGGATCGCTCGACGGTTTTGCCTAAGCCAATTTGCTCGACTCTTGCAGCACGCAAACCGCTGTTACCGATATCCACAAGGATCATGATGCAACGGAACGGTACTCGGCTAGTTTTTCTGCGATTCGCTGAACGAATTGACGCATACCAAGCCCAGTCGCAGCGCTAACCAACTGGATGTCATTGCGTTGTAATTCGGCAGAAAGCTTTTGATGGATCTCTTCGGCCTCTGGCAACTCGGCTTTGGTGATGACCACAATTTCTGGACGCTGAGCCAGCTCATGACTGTACTGCTCGAGTTCCTTGCGGATAGTCCAGTAGTTCGCGATTGGATCTGATTGATCCATTGGGGATGGTTCGACCAAATGAACGAGGAGCCCGGCACGTTGAATATGTCGAAGAAAATCGTGACCAAGCCCATGTCCATCTGCCGCACCTTCGATGAGCCCTGGAATGTCGGCAAGCACGAAACTGCGCTCGAGATCGACTTGCACCATTCCCAGGTTTGGGAATTTCGTCGTGAAGGGGTAATCGGCGATTTCAGGTCGAGCGCGGGACAATCGAGAAAGCATTGTGCTCTTACCTGCGTTGGGTAAACCGATAAGCCCCACGTCGGCAATCGACTTGAGCTCTAGGATTAATCGGCGGGATTCTCCCAAGCCACCGGAAGTGGTTTCTCGGGGTGCTTGATTCGTGGAGGACTTGAAGTGATGGTTTCCCCAGCCACCTTTTCCACCGCGTGCTGCAACGATTTCATCGCCATCGTTCACAAGGTCACGGATCTCCAAACCGATTTCTTTATCGATCAGAACCGTTCCGGGTGGCACATCAAGAACAAGGTTTTTACCGCTTCGGCCGTGGCAATCGGAGCCGGTCCCAGGGCCACCATCGTCAGCTCGCCAATGGCGTTGATGGGCGAAGGATACCAACGAGTTCACGCCGGATTTTGCTCGGATAACGACGCTGCCGCCGTTACCTCCATCCCCACCACTCGGTCCGCCTCGCGGATAGTGCTTTTCTCTACGGAAGGCCATACAGCCGTCTCCGCCTCGTCCTGCTATGACTTCGATTTCAACGCGATCGACAAACATACCGGTACACCATGAGGCAGCGAGGACGCCGAAGCTTGTCGCCTAGAGATAAGTCCACATAAAAACAAAAAGGGAGAGCACAAGCTCCCCCTGTCATCATCTACATTCTGCCGCTTTAGTGCTATACACCAGGCTTTAGGCGATAGGCTTTAGGCTTTAGGCTTTAGTGAGACTACTTGGACGGCAGGTAATGCTTGGGTTGGCTTCTTATAGGAAGTCCACAACCAACCTGCGTACAAGTAAATCGTTAGCTAGCTAGCGGTTGAACGTTGATTCGGCGACCTTCTTGATCGAAGTATACGTTTCCTTCGATCAGCGAATAGATCGTGAAGTCATTCCCCATGCCGACATTGCGACCAGGACGCCACTTCGTTCCGACTTGGCGAAGAAGGATGTTACCTGGAGCTACGTGTTCGCCACCAAACTTTTTGATGCCTCGACGTTGGGCATTCGAATCGCGACCGTTTCGCGTGGAGCCTTGTCCTTTTTTGTGTGCCATGATTTGCCCGTGAAAAATGCAATTAAGGGGTATGTCTAAGCTCGATTTCGGCAGGAGTTCCCCGCCGAAGGGAGCGGAATTTTAGCGGTAAATCCACTGATAATCAAGTCGTTCTTTGAGACCGAATTGGTTCAAATAGTACTGAACTCTGGTCGGATCTTCAAAGGCTGGAGGACCAAGATAAACACGGTCTTTGCTCACGTCGAAAGCATCCCCGGGACGCCAGAAGTAAATTCTCAAGGTCCGGCGAAGGTATTTCTTGTCGTTTCCTGAGTCAACTTGGATCTGATAGGCGTTTGTAAGCCCTCGTACGTCGATGGCAAAGAAATCCAACCTTGGATCGATATCGGTCCAAGTCGCCACGCCCCAAAGAGCACCGTTTTCCCCGCCGCTGCT
>CAIJIZ010000425.1 GCA_903820735.1 uncultured Pirellula sp. | reverse complement strand
CTGTGTGGTTTTTACTTTCCTGCAACCCTATAGTGGATTAAAGTTGCGTGAATAAAGCGGACGAGCATCCCTCCAGGTTCGTTACCGTACGCATTATATTGTTTTTGTTTTTCGTTTTTTTGTAGAGGGTTTTTCTATGACTAAGCGTGTGTTGTCTCACCGCAAGGGTTTCACACTGGTGGAACTTTTGGTTGTTATTGCAATCATTGGGATTTTGGTTGGTCTGTTGTTGCCAGCGGTTCAGGCCGCTCGCGAAGCTGCACGTCGTATGCAGTGCAGCAACAACATGAAGCAGCTTGGATTGGCTGCTCATAATTTCGAATCCGCTGTAAAGCGATTCCCTCCTGGTTACGTTGGTAGCACGAACGTTGCAGCTAACCCTGCTGACTTCGCAAACCGAACCTACATCGGACACTTGGTCTATTTGTTCCCACAAATGGAAGCTAGCCAAGTTTACAAGCAATGGGAAAGCAAGCGGTCTTTCAACCAAGACATGTTGGCTTCGCAAGTTTCGACAGCAGAACGCTGGCGATACATTCGCTGGGTTGATGGTACTTACCCAACTCAGTCCCTCTGGGATGATCATCAGTTCCGCATTTCGACTTTGCTTTGCCCAAGCGATGACGCTTACAGCAACGTCTATGCAATCGGAACCGAGTTGGTTGTGACCACAACTGGAGCAACCATGTACGGTTGGTTGGAGCCAACCCAAGTTGGTCGAACTAACTACCTCGGAGTATCCGGTCAGTTGGGCGTCGGGATCGCTTCCCGCGACCCATTGAAGGGTATTTTCTTCAATAACAGCAAGACCAAGATGGGCGGTATCACCGATGGTACGTCGAACACCTTGATGTTCGGTGAAGTCACCGGTCTGTTCAACGACCCATTGAAGGCTACTGGCCGTCAATGGTCGATTTCTTGGAATGCTGGACCTCAATGGACCGAATGGCACCGTGCTGTTTACGGTTACCAAAACCAAAAGCGCTGGCACATGTTCTCCAGTATGCACGCTGGTATGGTGAACTTCACTTTGGCTGACGGTTCGGTTCGTTTCATTCCAACAACCATCGACCCAACGATTTTGATCAATCTTTCGTCGATGGCTGAAGGCAACATCACCTCTTGGGAAGAGTAATTATGAAGAAGTTGTTTGCTCTGTGTCTGCTAGGGACTTTTTGTTTCGTAGGCTGTGGGTCGGAAACCAAGGTTACTGCACCTGATAAGTTCCTACCTCCTACTCAAGCGGCAAGCGCCGGTTCGGGTGGCGGTGGAGACGCTGGCGGTAGCGAAACAGCTCCTAGCGTAGAACTTAAGCCTTAGTCGAATCGTCCTGCACGGACATCTACAGAATTAAAAGCCGGAGTTCAGGAAACTGGACTCCGGCTTTTTTCGTGTTTTTGAAACTCGGGGACGCTTTTTTGAAACACAGAGACACAGAGAACACAAAGTTGGATTGCGTATAGACTTCGTCGACACACCATTCCGCTCACGCCCAACTCATTCCACCCTCAAGCTGTTCCATTCCAATCTGTGAACTCTGTGTCTCTGTGTTTCCCCTTCCGCGCATCCCCGGACGGATTTTGAAACACAGAGACACACGGATTTTGAAACACAGAGACACAGAGAACACGGAGCGTGGGTTGTGTAGAGACTTCGTCTACACACCATTCCGCTCACTACCACCTTTTCCCCCCAATCTATCCCCACACTCTATCGCCACACACTTTTTATCCGCTGCCTCTCTGTCCCCTCCTCACTCTGTGCTCTCTGTGTCTCTGTGTTTCAAAAAAGTGCCTCTGTGTTCCAAAAAAAACTACTCCAAATCCGCCTGATCCGACATCGCTCGCGTGCCGAGTGCTTGCCAAACCCGGATATCGATATTGTTGTTGATCGATTGCACGGAGCCATCGAGCAAGCAAGCGTTGACTAGTCCGGTGTGCCAACTGCGTGAAGTCAAGCAAGCGTAAGTAGGCCGCGTCGTACTCGATCCTTCTTGCTGGGAGTTGTAGTCCACGTTGTATCGAACGCCGTTAAACGTGTACGGCACGATGGTGTTCGGCGTGAGGGTCACTGTAAAGCCACTATGGTGAGCGTGCCCGTTGGTCCATTCACAGTGCCCCGTGCCAGTCCCGTCTGTAAAGAGACGGTCTTTAAGCCCCGAATCAGCGATTGTGGCGACTTCAGCGCTCGTTCGTGGCATCTGTGTCGTCGATGGTCCCGCGTTGCGTGTATAGGCTTGCCAAGCGTGAACTTCGCTCGCCCAAAGCGTTCGGCTTAGTCCGTCGGCGATCGAAGCCGTCCGAAAGTCCGCGTTCGGGTGGGTTGCACCATCACCTCCACGGTTATTCACGGGGTCGTAGACGAACCAAGTACCGAGATTAAAGCTATAAGTCGTAGGATAAAGAAGAAAGGCAACTGTGCTGCCGGTCGCAGCTGTATCGCGTGGAATCGTCGCTTTCGGATCGGATGGACAAGCATAAGTAGGTACTCGGTAGCCGCTGATGATCGGTTGACGGTTCCATGCAATGCTTAAGTCAACTTGGTTGGCCAAGTTATTCTGTTCCAAGTAAGGTAGCAACCGTCCGTGGATTCCCCAGGAATTGTTCGAGTTGATGCGGGGATTGATGCAAGCCGACGGAGGAATTCGTTTGAGGGACGCTTCGTAGTTAAGCATCGCCAAACCAATTTGCTTGAGGTTATTCGCGCATTGCATGCGTCGTGCTGCTTCCCGGGCGGCTTGGACTGCCGGCAAGAGCAATCCGACGAGCAAGCCGATGATGGCGATTACAACCAACAGTTCGACCAAGGTAAATGCTCTACGTCGAGGACGGAAACACGACGTTTTATAGAAAAAATGGACGTAAGACATGGATCGCTTAGGACTTAGAAGCACAAGAACACATTCAGGAGATCAGACGCCAAAATTGGGTTTCGGCTACTAGCTCTTTCACAGTAATCACGATCACTTAAGTGTGTGCACGCAGGGGCAACGAGCAAGTCCTCGAACAAAAGTTAGACGACAGAGTGGTTCGAGAGAATGTGAATTGTCCAGCTTTGATTGTCATTGTAGCCATCGCCGTGTTCCAAAACGCAATTCATACAGCGGCTTTCGACTACAAGCACGAGCAACGTTTCTCTGAGCACGAGCACGGCGTTTCAAACCCAAAACCAATCAAAATAGCTGCTAAAGTGCAGAAGCAACGATTTTAATGCTGATAGTACGGCGAGATCAGCCAATAAGCCAGAACACCCGTAATGGAAACGTAAAGCCAAATCGGCAACGCGAATACCGCAATCTTGCGATGCAAATCGAACCTTCCTAGAAGGGCAAACAATAACGCTCGTAAAACAAGTGGAAGCACAACCAGCGACATTGCGATGTGCGAAAGCAGGATAAAGTAATAAACAACACGAATCGCACCCTCCCCACCGAACCGGGTAGAAGGGTTCGTAAGGTGGTACGTGACGTAACAAACTAGAAATGCAGCACCGAGAAAGAATGCCGTGAGCATTGCGATTCGGTGAAGTTGAATATCGTGAGAGCGGATCGTGATCCAGCCAACAACGAGAACCAGCGAGGTCAAAACATTGATCATCGCAATGACCTGCGGGAGTGCTTTAGTCCATTCCCCGAGGTCGACTTTGTAGGGGATTCCCAGCAAAAGGGCGACGACAACGGGGATCGCGAACGAGAGCGCGTTGACCGCGTGTATTGCGTTTCGTTCGGAAGAAATGAGTTTATTCGAAGGCTGCTTTTCGGTGTTCATCGAAGATGGAGTGGGTTCAAGCGAGTTAAAACAGGGATGGCGATTATTGCGTGGAGGAAGCCAGTGTACGTCGGATGTTCTCTTCGGAGACAGGGTGAATAATCCCTTTCTCGGTGATGATGGCCGTGATGAGTTCGGCGGGTGTGACATCGAAGGCGGGGTTGTAGACGTGAATGTTTTCCGGCGCGGTTTGTCTTCCGAAGGCGTTGGTGATTTCCGTTGGCTTGCGCTGCTCGATGGGGATTTCGTGACCGTCGATGAGCGACAGATCGAAAGTACTGCTCGGAGCGGCGACAAAGAAGGGGATATCGTGATATTTTGCAGCGATGGCAAGACCATAGGTTCCGATTTTGTTGGCTGTATCACCCCTTGCGGTGATGCGATCGGCCCCGACGATCGCCGCTTGCGCCCGCCCCTCACGCATCACTTGCGGTGCCATGGAGTCACAGATCAACGTGCTAGGAACCCCGTGCTGCTGAAGTTCCCACATCGTTAGCCGGGCACCTTGAAGCAACGGACGGGTCTCATCGGCAAAAACGTGGATGTTTTTGGATTGATAGTGCGCGGTTAGGATCGCCGCCAACGCAGTTCCAAATTCGGCCGTCGCCAGACCGCCCGTATTGCAATGGGTAACAATCCCCCAATTCGGCTCAAAAAGAGAAGCGCCATATTCCCCGATAGCATGACACATCCGACGATCTTCGTCATGGATATTGCGAGCTTCGCGAAGCAGCAAATTACCCAGTTCGACGGCCGAAGCTAAATTCGCATTTCGATCGATCAGACGCTGCATCCGATCGAGGGCCCAAAAAAGATTCACGGCCGTTGGCCGGCTCGTGGCCAGATAAGCACAAGCGTCCTTTGCACAGCGTGCAGCTTGCTCAATTGGAGCTTTCTCCCGCACCAAGGGTTGCAAGGCGAGTACGACTCCATAAGCGGCGGCGATTCCGATCGCCGGAGCCCCCCGAACTCGTAAAGCAACAATCGCTTCATGCAACTGAGCTTCATCAGCGCACTGGATCATCTCGGAGCGATCTGGGAGCAATGTTTGATCGAGAAGCTCCAGAGTACCAAGGGCATCGCCAGACCAGCGAACCGAAACATAAGGCGTAGAAGGTGCAAAATTCATGAGATTGGTGTGGAATAGGGGTAGGCTAGGGTTAGGCTCTGCCAGAAGTTGACCCGGAAATTGATCAGGAAGTGTTCTCCGCAAAGTTCCCTTCGCAGTTGTTAGCTTAATCAATCACTTCGCGACTTCTAGGATTCCGTTCATCACCATCCAGTGACCGGGGAAAGTACACAGGTAAGGATACTTGCCAGGCTCCTCGGGAGCTTGGAAGTAAATGGAAAACTCCGCGCCGGGTTCAACGATATCGGTAAAGCAGATCACTGAATCGGAGTCTGGAACATATTGTTTAAGGAACGCATCCGGTGCACCGATGAGTCGGTTGGTCAAATCGCCGACTTTCTCAAGGCTATCAGGGCGGATCAAAGCCCAATTATGGGGAACGACATCAGGGTTTGAAAAGCGCAGTTTGATGGCTTCACCCGGTTTGACTTGGATTCGTTTGGTGGAGAACTGCAAGTTATCCAGCGCAGTAATCGAAATCTCACGCGCCCCTTCCACTTTCGTTTGCCATGGGTTCGGAATCTTCTTCGTGAGCCAATCAAGGTCTTTGCTCATCGGATGCGGTAGCTTTTTGTTGGATCGCGCACTGGCTAACGCAGGGGATAACGTATTTGCCAGGCCAGCCCCTTCCCACATGGAGTCCATAGCATGGATCGTCGCAAAGAGTTCACAAGGTTGAGCATTGCCGATATTGAGCCAAAGGTGCAGTTGGCTGCAGAGCTGCAAGTCAGGGATCTCAAGGAACATGCTTTGCCCATTCTCCGAAACCTGGACGGATCGGATAGCAAGCACATCGTGTCCCATGGCTCCATCATGTAGTACAGAATACTCCCGCGATCCATATCCTGGCGTGTAACGGTAGTTCCAGCACTGGGCGAATTGACGTGATAGATCCGCAGCAATCTCCCGATTGATGGGGCTGGAGAAGTCCACTCGGATACCGTTTTCATGAGGATGAAAGCCAGTGGGCAGCACAGCTCCATCACCGGTATAACGCAACCGTTGGAAGCAACCCGGTTGCGACGTGTACGATCCCCAACCATGCATACCCGAAACGTAAATCCATCCATCCTGAGGACGAACTCTCGCGCGGTGCGTTCCTGAGAGGAAGTCGCCCGGCAATGGACTAAATGCTCCTTGCCACTGATCACCAACGCGGTCCCTAAGCAAAAGGTGCATCGTCCCGGTACCAAATGATGTGTGTACGATCTGTCCGTCGAGTGGCCCAATCGACTTGCTATGCACTTGAAGCTGCCCGCCGCTGGAGTTATCGATCCCTCGCGGAAGGTAGACCAACGGAAGCTCGATAGACTGATTTGGTTTTGGACCCCGATAACCGTAAAACGGCGGTGGATTCACCTCATAACGCTTTTCGGGCGAAGCGTTCGAATTCGGTCGAACAAGGCAAATCATCGAAGTCGGAGTCCACTCTCCTTCCGAGCACGGCACGGTGAGGGATCCATCGTCGAGGAGTCCAAGCCCATCTGGGTTTCGGAATCCGGTTGCGATGATGGTGGCTTGTTGTCCATCAGGGCTGATGCGTACGAGCCCTTCGTTGCCCGAAGCAAAATAAAAGTAACCATCAGCATCCCGCTCGAGTCCGCACAGGTAGTCGTGGCCTGAAGGGGACGTGGTGAAGGCTTTCGAGAAGCATTCGTAGAAATCGATTTCATCGTCTCCATCAAGATCATGCAGACGAGTGATTTGATTTCGGCCCAGCGTATAGATCTTGTCATCGGCGACGACCACGCCAAGCAAATGATGCAGCCCACCGGCTATACGCTTCCAGCTTGCCGTCTGAGTATCCAAGCCACTGATCAACCATACGTCTCCTTGCATGGTCGCCAACACCGCTCGACCGTCGCTGAGAAAGCCGTGTGCGCCCCCTGTTATCAAAGTATTCCAAGGGTTTTCGGCAGGCAAACCGATGGTATCGACCACGTACCCCTCCCCCGTGCCCAGTTCGATGGGGGCCGAAAACACTTGCGGCCACTGTGGCTTTCCACCTTGCAGTACATCCTTCTTGGGGTGCTCGGTCGCAGGTGATAGGATCCGTTCCAATTGGCCTTCGGAATCGATCGTCAAAGAATCTAGGTAGAGGGTCCCGTCGACATCAAGTGCGAAGAACACATCGCGACCCGAGCGATACAAACCTTTGTATCGGATCGCTTTCTTTTCTGGGAGCAACTCGGTAGCCGGACGCGCCCAAGCATCAATGGGAAGTTTGTTTCCATCGATGCGAAAGCCATCGATGTAACCGTGCCGTACATCTGTGAAACGAACGAATTTCCCCGTCCAAGCAGCTTCATAGCTGAGGGAATCGATGTTGTAACAAGCGGAGATACCCTTGCGAAGTTCGATCGCGACTGCACGCGGGACCGCTTTCGCTTCACCCACAAGCACATTGCTTTGCATCGATCCAAGATCAGCTTGGTTCCACTCGTCCCCTTTCCAAGTCTGTTCATTCTGATTTCCCCAATGGCCAAATTTGCCACCGTCCAAACCAGGAAATGGCTCTATCCAAAGCGGACGAGGGGACTTTGAAGCGAAGTGCACGGCTTGCTTAGCATAGAAATCGTAAAGCCGATCGCGATTGATCGATGCGGTGTGATTCGGATAGTTCTGCGGGTAAATCGGCGGGTTCGTCCAAGCAAACTTCGCAGGTTCGTGGGTGTTCGCCGATCGGATCTGGGATTCGATGTAAGCCATATCCATCGGCTCGGTACCGAGGCTTTTGAGGAAACGGATCAGGTCGACTTGTTGCCCAAGCGGAAGAGAGTCAAAGAGTCCTGCGGGCATCGGAGAGGCGCTCGGGATGATCTGTTCGATGTCTTCGCGGGGTATCGACTTCTTGTTGCCTGTTGCCGGATCGATGAACACAACTGGGTTCGCATCAAGCGGCTTGGCCTGAGATGACTCCAAATATCCCGTGAAAACTTCACCCTCGGTGGTTTGAATTTTGAACGACTGGAAAGCGGCTTCGACAGAACGATTTGGCCATAACAAACTCTCAGCGATTTGTTCGGTGGATCGGTTTTTACCGATCAAGCTAAGGTCAGGACCGATGATCCCACCAGCCGATCCGATCTTGTGACAAGAAAAACAAGCAAGGTTAGGGCGGGTGAATACCTGCAATCCCCGGCCGGCATCGCCATGAAAGGTCGCTTCGCGAGCCAAGGACTCGACTTGTTCTTGGGAATAAGCCGCCTCAGGGGTCCCGCCGGCCAAGCCGGTAGCTTGAGCCTGCTGGCCTTGCACCCGGGTAGGTGCGTAGAATGTCAGGACCAAGCAGGCACAGGCAATGGATGCATAGGAGGGTCTTGCTAGCATTGAATAAGTCCAACTTTAGAAAATCGGGTGAGTTATTGGATGGGGAGGGGAGTGGGGGACGAAAAGGTAAGTAAACGGTGGGGTGTGGCTAGACATTGTAATAGATTTTGGTGGTACGACATGCTCCATGAGTTCAAACGAACGCTCTTCGTCCCCCGGCGGGGTGGTTTCAAGCTTACAACTCGCATTAGTTTTGCGGCTGGTCCGTTTGCTGGGGTAGTCGGCACGCGATCGGGCACAGACACGCGATCGGGCAACCTGGTGACGTGGGCGGCTCTGATCCTAATTGGAACTGCAACGGTTGCGGGAGGAAACGGAGTACTCTTTGGCCAAGAGCCCTCTGCTTCTGCCGGACAAAAACCCAGCGGCGAGTTGACCAATTCCGACAAACCAACCAGCGAGGTGAGTCGAGCGAGTGCCAAGGAGTTAGAAGAACTCAGCGGTTGGGTGCGTTGGGTATGTTTGATGAACATGCCAGAAGACATTGAAGACACGCGGCGATGGGGGCAACAACGTCAGGTGATCGATGGGCTTGACGTAAAACTAGACGGATTACGGGTCGATACCAAGCGGCGGTGGAAGATGGTCAATGACGGGACATGGTCCCGATACAAGATCGAGTTTGTCGAACCGCAGAAACGATTGGGAGTCGAGATCCATCGATTCGACGTCGAGCCAGGGGGTAAGCGTTTTGTGACATCGGCTACCGTGGTGGCTCCATTGAAATTGTCGGGAAGGGTGAATCAATTTGCCAGAGACGTCCAGCTATTCAGCGTTTCGGCGAAAGCGGATGCTCTAGTTGCGATGCGAGTCGATTGCGAAGTAGATGTTCGCTTGATACCGGTTGCGTTCCCGCCGGACGTGGAGTTTCGTCCGAAGATAAAAGACGCTTCGATTGAATTAAGGGAGTTTCGGGTCCACGAGATCAGTCAGATCCATGGCGAACCTGCGGAATGGATGGGTGATCGGATTCGCGAAGTGCTCGATACGAAGCTCGAAGAGTATCGCGAGAAGTTAGTCGAGAAGATGAACCGATCGATTGAGAAGCAGCAGGAGAAACTGCGGATCTCCGCTTCGCAATGGATTAAGAGTTAGGCGTTAGGCGTTAGGCGTTAGGCGTTAGGCGTTAGGCGTTAGGCGTTAGGCGTTAGGCGTTAGGCGAGAGGCGTTACAGCGCTGATCGAACTTTCGACGTTCTCTCTCTGTGCTCTCTGTGCCTCTGTGTTTCAAAAAAACTCCGCAGTCCCCCTCTACTGCCCATCTTGCTCCGGTTCAGCCCACACTTGCGCATTCCCTTCTTCATCGACTTGAACATGGATCGTATTGGCTCGGCAGCAAACGGGACAATCTTCCACGTACGTTTGACTTGTACCTTCCGTCAGATCCAACGGGATAATGATTTCTTCGCCGCAAGCGTCGCAGACATAGCTTCCTTCTTCCTGAGATGAAGCATCGACAAACGATGTCGAATTCCCGTCTGTTCCAGGAAATTCCTCGCCGGAGGCGAACAAGTTACACACCCATAGCATTACAGACAAAGAAGCTGCGTCTGCGAGTCGATGATCGCTTCCGATTTCAATCAAAGTCTCGGGAGGCAAACCGCTTCGCGCGACGAGTTCCTCCGAGTCCGAGAAAGGGATCACATCATCGGCGCGGCTGTGCAGAATCACGCTCTGGGGTGGGATCGAATTGGCACTCCCCCAATTCTTCCAAGCCGGGCAGAGCAGAACCAGCTTCGCATTCCCCACGTTGATGTTCATCGCGACCGCGCCACCGCGAGAGCTTCCCACGACAACCATCGGTTGGTGCTTATCGAACTGAGCTTGGCCAGTTGCAACAGCCGCGTCAAAGTCATCATCATCGAGTACCGGGTTGATCACTTCGTGGCCGTGGTCAATTAGGTAAGTTGGTTTAACGCCACCGGGAACACTATGCCAGCCGTGAAGAAAAAGGATTTTCAAATGAGAAGCTCCGTGGTTGATTATCCCGTTCGATCCGACGATTTCGCCATCCGTCCAATGGCTTGCCGATCATCCACCCAACGGCGAATTATCTTTCATCTTGCCGCAACACTGCAAAATGCGAAAGCCCCGTGGAATCGTGTTGTTAATTTAATTGAGAGATGGCCAGCCATTTGAGCACAACCTCTGCCAGCAACCTCTGCTCAATGCAAACAACTTGAGCATCGGCTTCGATGATGGGTTTTCTGCTGATCGGGCCTGGATGCTTGTCATTTCCTCGCCGATTGGCTACGGGTTATAAACGTTTTCCACTGTGCGAGGAACAATCTTAGCTACGAGAGGAAAATAATTGCTAAGCGAAGACGTCGCGATCAAGCATTCGGTACTGGATGGCTTCCTCGATATGATGCGGGGCGATCTCATCGAGTTCCTCTAAGTCCGCGATCGTGCGCGCCACGCGGATGACTTTATCGTGAGCTCGTGCCGAGAGTCCTAACTCGGATACCGCTGTCCGCATACGCTGCGTTTGTAGCTTTCCCAACGGACAATGCTGCCGCAGCTCACGACTATTCATGTGCGCATTGGTCAACGTCCTCGACCCTGTAAACCGACGCGACTGCTTCCCCCGCGCCAAGGTGACTTGCTCTCGCATCGTCGCACTACTCGTCCCCGGGAGACCATGCGCTAACTCATCAAACGGGACTGCCGGAACTTCGATGTGAATATCTATCCTATCGAGTAAGGGACCCGAAATTCGCGCCATGTATCGCTCGACTTGCGTAGGGGTACAGTTGCAACTCCTCTTTGGATCCGTGCGATATCCACAAGGACACGGATTCAATGCCGCTACCAACATGAAACCAGCCGGAAATGTCGTACTCCTCATCGCTCGCGATATCGTCACCACGCGATCTTCGAGCGGCTGACGCATGACCTCTAGCGTCTTGCGATTAAACTCGGGTAATTCATCGAGGAATAATACTCCGTTGTTCGCCATGGAAACCTCCCCAGGAGCCGGCGGACTCCCTCCCCCGACAAGCCCCGCGTCGCTGATCGTGTGGTGCGGTGAACGAAACGGACGCTGTACCATTAACGGCTGACCAGGTAATAACCGACCTAACGCGGAATAAATACGAGTCGTCTCGATCGACTCTCCCGGCGAAAGGGTCGGCAGAATACTCGATAACCGCTTGGCTAACATCGTCTTCCCAGAACCAGGAGGTCCGATCATCAGCAGATTGTGATTCCCCGCAGCAGCGATCGTCAAAGCCCGCTTGGCCATCTCCTGCCCCCGAACGTCGCTGAAATCTACCTCGTACTGTGAAAAATGATCGTAGATCTCCTGCAAACGACTCGGTACCGGATCGATCTCCAACGTCCCCGCCATAAACGCCGCCGCCTCGCACAAATTCGCAACCGGTATGACTTCGATGTCCTCCACCACCGCCGCTTCACGCCCATTGAGGGTTGGGACAACTAACCCCCTTATCCCCTCCTGCTTCGCAGCCGCAATCGCCATCGATAACGCTCCCTTCACTCCCCGAGTATGCCCCTCTAACGACAACTCTCCAACCACCGCATACTCGTTCAATCGATCCGACTGAACTTGACTGCTACCGATCAACATCCCCAACGAAATCGGCAAATCAAAACTCGCGGCCTGCTTGGGCAACTCCGCTGGGGCTAAATTGATCACGATCCTATCTTGCGGTCTCAAAAAACCAGCATTCACCAACGCCCGCTCCACCCGATGCGTGCTCTCACGCACCGCTTGCTCGGGTAACCCGACAAGCACCGTCTTTGGTAATGCCGATGGCGACAAGTCGACTTCGACGTCCACCGGCACCGCTTCGATCCCCACCAACGAATAGGTCTTGAGCTTCGCTAACATTCCTTAAACCCTCACTCACTTTCAAAAGATTCCCGATCAGAACTCATCCATTGAATCTATCGAGATTCCCCCCGGCGCATCGAAATTGGTAAAAATATTCCGCGCAACAACGCGAATGCTCGGCGACTGTCTCACTAGTAACCCGATACGTTAGTAGAGCAATGGTAACCCGAACCGTCAGGGAGGACTTGGTGACGCGAAGCGTCAGCGAAGAGCCTCCCGGATTATTGACCGCGTTAATGAGCGATGGAGCGTGCACTGTAGCTCCCTCGTTGACACGTCGGGTTACCAATGATGAGACGTGGCCGTTGGCCACGTAATGGTAACGCAACGCGTTGATGGTAACCCGATACGTCAGTGAGGCAGCAGCGGAGTGACGGTCGATTGCTAATGTGCGATGAAGCGTGTACTGCAGCTCCCTCGTTGACACGTCGGGTTACCAATGAGACGTGGCCGTCGGCCACGAAATGGT
>CAIJIZ010000424.1 GCA_903820735.1 uncultured Pirellula sp. | reverse complement strand
TTCCAATCCATCGATAAACGCAGTTTCATCAAATCCACCTGGATCGAGCCCCTGGAAAGTTAAAGTCGCTGGACCTGTGAACGTAGAAGGTACATTGAACCATAACGAAAACTTCTGGTAAGTCGTCCCTGTCGGGATAATGGTTCCAAGGTTCAATGTGCCAAGCGAAATGGCTACTTGTTGAGTCTGCAGTCCATAATTCGCCCGTTGTGCTGCCCAAAACTCAAGAACATACGAACTACCAGGAACCAAATCTGACAACTGAATACTCATCGTGCCAATAGACTGAATGAACGCAACCTGACTTCCACTCGGTGCACCTGGATTGCCAGCAGTGAATCCGCTATTGTTGCCGCTGATTCCGGCACCATTGGCGAATGTCCAGCCGGGCTGTGCTGGATCATACAGGAAACTATTCGGAACGGCCGCCCAAGTGGGGGCTTCAAAATCTCCGTTCGGAACCAAGTTCCCGGTTGGGCTACCAAAACTTGGGATTGTTGCCTGAGTCATTGCACCTTCTGCCTCAAGTGCAACCGGGGCAGGATTGCCAGTAACACCATATACCGTTCGCGTACCACCCGTGGCATAAAGCAAATTCAAGTCGCCATTGGTTTGCGTGACATTGATCGATCCATTAGCTTCCAGCATGCTCAAATTTGTATCGGAAACATCGATATAGAGCGGCCTGAAAACCTTAACGATCACACCCGTGAGAGTGACGCCGGTCGGTTCCTCACCGAAGGAATACGTAACTTCATTGCCATTGGCGTCGAGCCCTACAAACTGCAACTCACCCGCGTTGCTTGCTTGACTCAGCAGAGTCCTTTCGTAATCAGTTAGTGTTCCTGCCTGTACGTCGCTGTAGGAAATCTCCAGCGGTGCGGAAAATTGCCCTAACGACCCGCCTGCACTTAAGTAAAGAACCGATGTACTGATTACAGGTGCGATATTCCTACCTAACGCCTGTTGCCCTTTGGGAGTAAGTGCCTCAAGAGACAACAGGGCAACCGCATTTGTAACTGTCACAGCCCCATAGGTAAGTTCATCAACCGTCTCTGGCGATGCAACAAACTTGTAGGAACTATCGAACGTCACAAACTGGGGTAACGAAGCCCAATTGGGGCCAAATACCAAATCCCCCTCGAAGACGCTTAGGGCCTTGTCGTAAACTCCATCGACATACGACTGAACCTGCGATGGGCTCGAATTCGCGACCATGGAGAAGTTCGAAATCCTCTGCGATGCGTCGTTTAACCCACCATCGCTACCGGTAAAGCCAAGAAACGCGGTTGCTCCAAACAATGAGCTTAAGTCAATTTGCGTATAGGTTCTGGTAAACGACTCTTTCGTAACCGAATCGACGAGTGTTTCCGTCAAAGTTTCGGCATCTGCATCGTAGTACAAGGTGACATTGATAGGATTTCCGCTTGCCAAGTCCACATTCCCAGTGGCAAGGTAAGCCCCTGAACTGTTGGTGGTCACAAAGTTCGAACCAGGAGTTTTTCCCGCAGAGGAAATAACACTCATTTGATAAGCCGCCGTCGGCCCAGAAATTCCAACATAACCCAATCCATCCGCAGCACCACCAACAACACCCGTCCCTTGCGATTGAAATGCCAGGGTTGCGCCGTAGATCGGACTGGTTGCAAGTGAGAAATTGGTTATCGTCTGAATCGAATTAGCACCTCCATCTCCTCCGGTAAAACCCACATACGCTTTCGCGCCTAGTACACTCCGTAAATCCACATCGCTATAAGTGCGAGTAAAGGTGTTTACCGTTGTCGAATTGACCGTTTCCGTAAGAGTTTCGGTAACCGTATTGCTATCGGTATCGAATATCAACACGACGTCGATAGGGTTACCACTATTAAGGTTTACCGGTGCCGTAGTTAGGTAGTTCGAGTTGCTGTTATCGGTTACGAAGTTCGAGCCTATCACACGGCCACTATAGATATTGATCTGATATGCAGCTGTCGGACCGGAAATTCCTGTGTAGCCTAATGAGCCGCCAGTTCCCCCAATAGCATTCGTTCCGCTGGTCTGAAAAGCGAACGTAACCCCATCCGCTAATCTATTGCCACTGGCGGTGTACGTGAAATTCACTTCCACTCTGCCACTCGATGGTATCGTAAGTTCCTCTGGGTACCAAAACGCGTTCGCTTCGTTATTGTTACCATCGGTCAGCATAAGCGATCCTCCCTGGACCGCTACCCCTGTCTTAGCCGTGACCCAACCATCAAAGTCGCTTAATGTCGTCGAATCGCTATTGGATACTTGATATGTAAAGTCAATTTGAAAATTCCCTGCGGACGGGATCGCAATTGATGTCGGATTCCAAATGGCTGTCGCGCTGTCGTTCGCTGCACTCGAAAGATTCAATGCACTCGCCGATTGCGATGCCTGCGGCTCAGAACCGACTGCAACCCATTGAGCAAAGCCATCTAGGTTTGGTAGCCCGTAAGACATATTCGCTTGAGTCTGAAAATAACCAATGCCACTATCGGTAAGCGAGTAACTACCACCCTGTAACGTTGAGTTGTTCAGCACACTCCAGTAGTTGAAATAGCTTGCATCCACCATACCTTCGAAAGCATCCACCGTTCGCTGGATACTATCGCCAGCCTTCGACTTTATTGTGTCAACCAGTTTCTCAATCGTAGAAAGCTTTAAATCAAGTCCACTAAGATTGTAAGCGTCTTGAATCTGACCGTCTGTAATGTCCCCTTGCGCATTGACGATCGACACGACCCCAAGTGGGCTACTGGTTGCAACGTTGGCGAGTCGCAATTCGCCGGTAGGCTGCATGAGATAGATGGCATTCAGCGCCGAAGCGTTGAGCAATCCATTCGTAACCGTTCCGGTTTCGATTTGAGTCGTTTCCGACTGGATGACCAGTGGAATTGCTTGTGAACCAATATCTCCCTGTGTGGCCACGAGGGTAATGTTTGAACCGATCACAGCCGGTGCCCCGAGTGTGCCCGCACCGTAAATATCGCCTCCGGAACGCAGCATTACAGGCCCCGCATGGGAACTTACCACTCCAACCCTCATATCGGAAGTACTACTTAGATAAACTCCGGTTTCGCCACTTGCAACAATCGGTGCGGAGGAAGGGATGCTATATGCAATCGGAGTGGATGATTCACCGATCGTCCCGGCTGCCGACGTTAAGGTAAGTGACTGAGCTTGAATCAACGCACCCAAGGATTGGGTGATTCCCAGATTGCCTACAAGCTCCACAGATCCAGGGAATTGAATGTTGCCGCTTAGATTCACACTCGAGGCTGGAGACTGAACGCTTAATGCTCCATATTGAACACCAGAAAAATCGATCGCAATCGGATTGTTAGCAGGCAATTGATTCTTGACCTGCATGAAGATCTCCGTTGGGTAAGTCCAAGTCCAGGTGGAGTTTGGTCCGTAATTCCATGCATCGTCGTTGTTATCTGCAAAGGTTGTTTTTGCACTCTGGGATCGAGTAATCGCTGCCGAAAGTACTTGCGTGTAACTTGCTGTCGAATGGCGCACGACACGACCAGTCGGAGTAGACCCGCTTGTAAATCCAGAAATCAAAGAGGTATTGGATGGAGTGCTCAAGGTAAAATCGGTAATGCTCTGCACCGAACTCGAACCACCTGATCCACCGGTAAATCCAATATATGACTGTGATCCAAGAATCGAGGTAAGATTGATCCCGGTTCTTGTACGGGTATACGTATTAGCCGTAATCGTATCGGTCAAAGTTTCCGTCACGGTTTGAGCGTCGGTGTCGAAGTCCAGCACAACACGAATTGGATTGCCACTGTTGAATTGTACGTTGCCCGTCGAGGAATATGGCCCCGTGCTGTTCGACGTAACAAAAGTCGAGCCGACGGTGTTCGGACTGTAAAGATTGATTTGATAAGCAGCGGTTGGACCTGAGATTCCTCCGTATCCAAGAGCCCCTCCCGAACTGCCAACCGCCGTAACACCTTGAGTTTGGAAAGCGAAGGTGATTCCATCGGCTGCTTTCTGACCGGCAGCTTGATAGGTGAAATCAACACTGAATTGAGGGTTGCTTGCAAGCGATAATGCTTGCTGAAACCAAAACGCGTTCGCTTCGCCAGTTTGACCAGTAGTCAAAAACAGCTGTGAGCTGAGGCTAGGGAAGGATTCCTGCGCATAGGTAGCTGGAGCTGGAGCGGAACCACTGCTACTGAGCGGTCCCCAAGACCAACTGTCATTGACGGTTGCGCCACTTTGATTGTCGTTGATGGATCCGAGAAGTGTGTAGCTCTCATTCGCGTTGGCAAAGGCTACGTCGCGAGAAATGAATGCTTCTTGCGTCCATTGATAAGTCAAGTCAGACGCGAGTTGATGGGTCGCTTGGGTTCCTGCTGTCGTGCTTACCAACGCCATGTCCGACAACTGATCGCCGTAGTTGCCCTGATAAAACTTGACCGCCTCATTACTTGCCTTGTAAACATAAGCACTCGCGGTGCTCGTTATCGTATCCTGAAACTCAACGATTGCTGCCGGAACGACACCTGTAGCTGCGAGCCCTTGCAATTCAAGAGGTATATTCGTCTGGTTGACAATGCTGATCGAGTTCGGATTGCTCTGTACGCTGATCTTTCCAGACGAGGTCGTCGAGATGATACCACCATCAAACACGGCGGCTACGTTACCAGCGTTGATAGCCAAGGGATCAAGGACGAGTTGATTAGCGACAGCGTCGTAGTAACCGGTCACCCCCGAATCACCGAGATAGCCATCGATCGAAACTTTCGAATCAGCCTCGCTACCAGATTTGAACGCTACTTGATACTGCTCAACCATGGACTGCAGCGCCGCGCCGAGAACTAGGGTGATCTCAGGGTTAATAACGCCAACTTGGATTGGTCCATTGATATCGATGTATTGTGCAGTGACCGAAATGTTCCCGGCGGTAATGCTTCCTCCTAGTTTCCTGCTTTGCGGATTGCTTACCGTCACTGAGGTCGGAAAGGTTCCGAAGGAGTCGAGTGGAACCACAGGGAAGACACCCCGCTGCAGGCCCCCAGAACTATTCTTAGAATTGTAACCGTTTTGTGGTCCCGTTCCTTGGGACACATTGAGACCTACTGAGTTAGGATTACCACTGGCCAAAACACTGTAGATTTGGGAATGCGATAAAGTATCTAAGTATCCTAAATCATTGCTGTCGTTGTAATCGGTGAGGAAATTCGAACCTCCGCTGATGGTGGTCGCAGAACTCCATAAATACGGGATTTGGCTTCCGAAGAAGATGACCCCTGTGCCGTTCTCGGTCGTGTTCCAATTGTTGCTTGCTTTGCTTGGATACGCACCAATGTTGTTCTCGGAAACATTGACGTTCGTGAAGCTAGATATCGAAATTCCAGAGGTGTTGTAAAGGTAATTCGAGAAAGCGGCCGAATTGGATGCCCCGGACTGAGTTCCATAGATCGCATTGGCCGCGCTGCTAGCAGCGACGTTTGCGGAATAAGCACCAGCTGGAGTGGTTATGTAGGGTGAGTACCAATTCAAGCCCGGAGTAAAACCATCCGGATTCGAGGAAAGAGAGATCCCGTCGAGGAAAACCGTTTCGTCATTCCCATCGGAATCGAGTCCGGTAAACGTTAATGACAACGGCGTTACGTACCCCCATCCCTGGAAACCGCTTAGAACGGCGGTTTGAGAAGCCGAGTTTGCTACCGAGAAATTCGACACCGTTTGAGTGGATGTTGCCGCACCTTCAGCGCCCGTAAACCCTAGATAGGTAGTGCTTCCAAGGACTTCATACAGGTTGATGTTCCTATACGAACGGGTAAATGTCGCTTGGGTAGTTGTATCGTAAAGCGATTCCGTAACCGTTTCTGCATCCGCATCGTAAACCAAGGTGACTTGGATGACATTACCGCTATTGAAACTGACTCCTCCGGTGCCTTGATAGGAACCGGTTGTATTCGTCGTTACGAAATTCGAGCCGACGGTATGATCGTTATAAAGGTTGATTTGATAGGCTGCCGTGTTTCCTAGAATTCCGTCATATCCCAATGCTCCACCAGTTTGACCGAGAGCATAAGGCCCCTGGTTTTGGAAAACCATCGCGATTCCGTCAGCTGCCTTGCTCCCGCCAGCTTGATAATCGAATTGGAACGTCAACTTGCCACTCGATGGGATCGAAATCAAATTCGGGTTCCATGCGGCGGTAGCGGTATCAAGCGTATTATTTGTCAATTGCAGCTTGGTTGCGTCGGTAACTGGTGTGGTTTGAGGCAATGGCGCAACAAAGGGGATGTTGTACTGCTGGTAAGACGTACCCGTTGGCGTGATCGTCCCTAGATTAATCTGTCCCAAATTGATCGATACCTCCTGCGTTTGGGATCCATAGTTAGCACGTTGTGCTCCCAGAAATTCAAGCTTGTATGAGTTGCCAGGAATCAACCCCGATAGTTGCCGGGAAATACTCCCTAACCGCTGAACAAAGGCAACTTGAGAACCAATCGGTGCTCCGGGATTTCCTGATGTGAAGCCACTACCATTGCCCGAGATTCCAGATTGCCCTGTGAACGTCCACCCCAGTTGTGACGGATTATAAAGAAAGCTGCTCGGTTCCGAACTCCATTGTGGTGACTCAAAATTCCCATCCGGAATCAAGTTCACGTTGTTTTCCCAATAATTCTGAATGCTGCCACCTGTACCGAAGTAGTCCGAAGGCGTATTGACAATGTACGAAGCATTGGGAACGTCGATAGTAACAGACTGTGCATTGACGGAGCCATCTTGTACCAACGCCCCATAAGCATTGGATATCGAGACGGTCCCAAATGTGTTGTTGATGTTTCCCAACAATGCCAAAGCTGGCCCAGCCGCATTGTTTCCAACAGGACCAGACGCCGTCAAGGCAACAGAAACCGAAGCCGGGTTCGAGCTGGAATTGAAGCCCATCGTGGACGGGACTGTAGCCCCACCGGTCAAATCGATCTGCCCCATTCCATAGGTATTCGGAATGCTAAGTGTATCGAGCAACAGATAGGCTTGACTCTGATTCCTGACACTGATCTCGGGTGAAAAAGCTGAGATCGATCCCGAGCCACTCAATGTTCCGGCTTCGATCAATACCCGGCCACCATACGCGCTCAGGCCATCCAAGGTTACTGCCGAAACCGGGGTTGAAGATAACGACAAACTGAGAACTTCTTGAACAACTGAATCGAGACCATCGAGTAATTGTGTCGGATCGTAGGATTGGGTATAGCCAATTTGGAATGGAGAGAAATTTTCCCCAGCCTGAGGTACAACCGAAACCAAGGTGCCATCAGTCGGTCCATTGAACGTCTGAGCAGGGCCACCATTGACGGCTAACTTACCAGTCACATCAATATCGATGCTCAACGCATGCGCATTTCCCGCTGTCACAGCACCATCGATCGTCACAGTGCTCGACTCCGTAGTACCGCTGGTATCGACGTGAGTACGGCCCGTGGCCCCATCGGTATTGGCAAAACTATAGGCAACCGAGTCGTTGGTCCCCGGAGTTGCTCCGATCTGTAAATCGCGATCGCTCGAGATCGTCGTGCCAGCCCCAACCGTAAGATTCGTCTTCGCGTCGATCGTCGCTTCGTAAGTGTTGTCCGGGATAACCAACAATCCACCAGCGCGCGAGACGACTACCGCATAAGTATCGTTTTGCGTAGAAGCCTGCAGCACTGGGTTATAGCCTGCCGTGATCATGACCCCCTTCGATGCTTGGATCGTCGAGTTTTGACCGATGACAATATTCTGACTCGTCGTCGAATCGTTTTTGGAAATCCCACTAACCCAGCTTGCCAAGCCGAAAGTATAGGATAGTGAGTCGGCTGAGGTTGAACTGAGAATGTTCGTACCGATACCAATCTCTCCGCCTTGGGCACTTAATGAGACGCCATCTCCAATTTCGATGTTCGTGTTCAATTCGGACGTGATGGTTGAGGAGATGCCCACTCCCGAGATACCACTTCCGGTCGCCAAGTGAGTAAGCTGAGTGGAATACCAATTCGACTGGGCTCCAATTTGGATATCACCGGCGGAATTCGCTGTGATCTGGACACCATCAGCTAAGACAATCGACGAATCAGAGTTGGTGCTCGATGAACTAACACCACCGAATCCGCCGACCAATCCTCCTCCACCGACATTGGCCATGAAACCCGAGGACTTGAGACTCTCCCCATCACCGATCCCAAGAATTTGACTTGCCGAAGAAATGATGACTGAACCATTCGTTTGAACGACTGTTCCAGCCCCAAGCGTAAGCGATTGGGTCGGCGTCGACTCATTCCCCGCTGTCGCTCCCGATCCACCCGCAAATGTCGCGTAAACCGAATTCGCATTGGTGGCATATCGGGTTTGATTACCAGTGCTGAAACTAGCTTGGCTGGCGGATAACGACATCTCTGACGTGGTCAATGAAATCGTTGGTGAGTTTTCGGTTCGGGCAACTGCAGCATCTGCACCTACCAGGGACCCAGATCCCGAACGGGACTCTACCTGATTCTCCAGCGTCGCTAACGCCTCGAAACTACTTGTTCCAGTGACCACTAGCCCAACATTGGAGACCGACAAATCGATCGTCGGAGTCACGAGCGATCGGACCACAAACCCACCGGCACCTAGCAACGCCACGTTGACCCCTTGTTGATCATCGCCCGAACCGCTGGTCTTGGCTGTCGTGTCGTACTGGCTATTCGCAAGGACCGATAGATTTCCATTGATATTCCATGGTGACGTGGTACTCGAATCGACAAGCGTCGTAGCCACGGTTTCATCGATCCATAGCTTGTGCGCTTCTCCGCTACCGGTGATCGCTGCAACCGTGACCGACATTCCCTCGGATGTGACATCCGGCGTCGAACTTGCCGATACGTTCAAATCGCCAACACTGAAGTTACCAACATTGGAGATGTTTGCTTTGGTGGATCCCGATCTAAATGCTTCGGAGATAAAGACACCCACGGCACCGATACCAAGGTCAGCCGATCCACCAAACACCTGAGCCATGATGCTCTCCGACGATTGTGCTTCGACGCTCAAGCTACCGTATTCTGTTGATTCAGAGCCGGTGATGATCGAAGCTCCCGAATCGATGCTGGCGAAAAATTTCGCGTTGTCATAAATGTTCGAATTGCCACCAGCTCCCGCAGCGCCCAATCCATCGGTAAACGATGTAGCAACCGATTTGCTGAAATGCACATTACTTCCAACAGCGCTAATCGATACATCACCACCGGCAGTAGTGATTACTGCCCCTTCCACCAAAGCGGCAATGGAATCGTTATTGGTCACCTCAGAGATCGATACCCCTAGCGAGGCCCCAACGGGTACTTCACTCAGTGAGATCGCTGTTGCGCCAGACCCAACGGTCGAATTTGTATTGCTCTTACCCTCTGCTTGTACACTCACCGCGCTTCCTTCCGAACCTAGCAGAGTACTTGCAAGATTCGCATTCGAAAGGATTCCGGCAGTGATGGTGTTGTTTGTCGTGACTCGCGACGACGCACCTGCGGTCGAGACTGCAACGGAGACAGAACCAACAGCGGCTGTAGCTGCCACCGCGATCGATTCCGCTGATAGCTCTTGGCTATTAGTTGCTTGAACAATGACGGGCCCCGCAGCCGCAATCGAAGTTGTTTGCGAATCACTCGCAGCACTCGACCCGATCGTCGCGCTAATCGTGTTCGTCGGATCGATGCGGCTCACCGAAGCTCCAGCTCCAAACGCTACCGAAACACCACCAACACTCACAACCAACGAACCTGAACCCACGCCGGTATAAAGATCGGATTGATCGGTGGCTTGGACACGAAGCTCGTCTTCTTCGCTGTTTCCGGCCGTCGTGCTTCCCCCGACTATCGAGGCGGCAATCGTATCGAGAGTGACGATTTTTGCCGTCGCACTCGACGCCGCAACGCCGACCGATGTGGAGGCGATCGCTACATCCAAAGCCACTCCGAAGCCGATGGCTGTAACTTCGGACTCTCCCCTCGCGTCGAGCTCAAGGTCACCTGCCGTTGTAACGGTCGATCCACTCAAAGTTGCAAGGACTTCGTTGACGCTCTTGTGAACAACTGCACCAATTCCCACTGCGATCCCTACCCCAGGTTCTGGCGCGATCGCGATACTTGCCGAAGCACCTCCCGCATCATGGTAGATATTTAGGTTCTCCAACGCACCAATCGTCAAACTTCCACTTTCGCCACCAAATCCATTGAGGGAAATCTGCGAATTCTCCTTGATGATGGCTTGCGTTGTGATGTCTGTGCTTGCACCCACCCCAGCTCCGACTCCGTCGATCCCTACGGCAAGTGCAGATTCCGCAGCAATTGCTGAAGCTAGTCCCCCAGCAATAGCCAAGGTGAAGATGTTGTAGTCACCAAGCGGAAGATTGATCTCGGTGAGCAAACTATCTAAGTTTGTGTAGTCTTGGGCTTGGCCCGTAAAAGCTTCAACTTCGAGATTACCCGAGTCGAGGGTGATATTTGAATTATCAATCGTTGCGAGCGAATTCCCTGTGATGGAAACTTCCGTGACCGATACCCCCGCCCCCAAGGACGCTTCGGAGGCTGATGGTCCTGTCTTGTACGCGACGCTCAATCCCAAATCCCCAGCGACCGTGATTTGAATGGGAATGAGCTGAGAGGCAACCGTCATGCCGGATGATTCACCTTCGGAGTGACTGAGGATAGTACTGTTCTCGACGGTCGATTGCACATCTGCATTGGTGTATTCGTTGAGCGCCACCATGCCGTACGGAGTAATACCAATTCCCTTGCCTATCTCAAAAACTACGCCAGCCGAGAACGCAAAGCTTCTCGATGACTGCTCGGCTGTGAGACTTGCCTCACCTTCGGTTTGCTCAAGTTCCGATTCACTGATGATCGAGTTTGTTGTCGAGTCGAGCTGATTCTGGGCGAAACCAAAACCAAAACCGATTTTGACTTTGGTTTTCTCTTCGTCTTTGCCTAAAGATTTCGACCCTATCGAGGTAACGACCGTCAGTGTACCTGCAGCGGAAACGACATCGTCTTGGTCGATCGACTGAACTACTACACCGCCTAAATCCTCACCGGTTACATTCGCGATTTGCGCAGTGGTAATATTCGTCACATGGTTGATTGCAACGGAACCCGCTACTTCGATACCGGTACCAGCGACTGATGACCCGTTGAGCCCCGCTGCAAATGCACCTAGATCTTTCTTATTGTTGGCGGTAATACTGATTTCATAGTCGCTCACCGCACTGTTTGCCAGACTCGCTTCAACGGTGGATTGGTAATCGATAAACGAGGCGGCGCCGGCAAGCCCAACCCCAGAGTTCCTTCCTCCTTCCTTTTGAAAAGAAGCGGCTCCGGTAGCCAGGTCAGCTTGCGTATCATTGCTCGCCTGTATTTCAAGTCCCTGCGCATTTCCTGTTAGGCTTGCGCCATTGACATACGCTAGCACGGAATCGTTTACATTCGCTTCGCTATAATCTGCCGATACTCCAAAACCAAAATGACTTTTCTCTACTTTTGGTACCGCTTGGCCAGCCTCCTCGGACTTGCGCTTGGTAATCCCACCAGCGATTGCAACGGGTACTAGTTTCCCGTGCGCGCCAGCGTCGATCACAATACCCCCGAGAGAGACAATGCTAGGCCATTGCGATTGAGCGATTTCAGCCGTGTTCGTAGAACCACCCACAAATGCGTTCACATCTCTGTTTAGCACCGCAACCGAACTACTGAATCCAATGTTGACCGCTTCACCGATGAATAATCCACCGGTCGATGGAGTCAAAATCGAATCATCGTCCGCTTTGATCTCGATTTCGCCGTTGGTTGCTTCGTTAGCCGTTATGACCGGCGCATAGGTAGCACTAAGAATTGCGGCTTGAGTTGTTTGGGTCGCCACATCGATAGTCGCTACGGACGCTTCCAAGCCAAATCCGGTGGAGATCCCGCCGCTTTGTGCCAACGGGATAAATTCCAACGCTGTCGTCGCTTCCAGCAACAGACCGTCATTGCCGTAATTGATTCGCGTCGGCGCACTAGCGGTGATGTTCTCGCTTTGACCTCCGATTTCGGCTCGCGTGTCATTGTTAAAGAAACTCGTATTGAACGAGCCCCCAAGGGTGTTCTTTGAGTCGGTCAAACCGAGTATAAAATTATAGTTTGTCCCGAGCCCACCCTTAGACTTTGCTGCATAGTAAAGCCAACCGAAATTGAATCCAAGTATCAATTGTCCTGCCATCGACACTTGATCCATGTTGGTTTCAGCTTTCACCTCAAGTCCCTGTCCTTCTAAGGGAAAGACATTAGGACTTTGATTGATTTGGGCACCATCCCGAATAATTGCAAGATTGGTGTTGTCGACCTGTTTATAGATCATGCTACCCGAAAGAGTTAAATCCAATCCGCTTTGCTCGTCATCTCCAGGCATAGCATCGACGTTGGTAGAATCGTTGAATAGCCAATTGCTGACCCCAAAGGCGTTGGCGAACAGTGCGTTGGAGATAAGGCTTTCCGCCAGTTGCGTTCCAGCTGCCCCCTTCGCTTTCCAATCTCCATCCAGCCCGCCATTATGGATATCAGCAATGGTAGTTTGCTTCCAAGCAAACGGGTAATCGATCGTCGATTCGATGGAAACGCCCGTTGCACCACTAACCTGTGCATTACTCTCAATGATTGCATTGCTAATATTGTCGACAAAGGACATGTTCAACGCCACGCCCACTGCTTTGTTATTCCGTTCCGGCTTGCCACTGCCGGTTGTCCTAGCAGTACCGGCTGCGGCAAAAGTATGCAAAACGTGCTCGATTTCGCTGCCGATCGTCACACTACCTTGCGACTCAATCACCGCTGTCTCGCCGATAGTGACTTCGACGGTATTGTTAGAAACAAGTAACGCAAGCGCAAGGGATACTGCAAAAGGATTCGTTTCATCCTGCATCTTTAAGTACTTTTTCAGTTTCGGGTCGAAACTGCTTTTATCGGGTGCAAGCTCTTCTGCGATTTCCTGCTCAATACCGGATTTCCAAGTACCATGCTCGACCTCATTCTTCCCCTCGAGCGTATTCAAGTAAAACCCTAACATTGGGAATAACCCAGTGCTACTAGACATGCTCGAAGCATCATTCGATTCGAGCGTCGCTCGGATTGTCACCCCTTGATCCGCTGGGATGTACTTCAAGCCGACCTGCGAACCAGCCATCAATCCAGTTTGCGACTCGGTCAACAGCAAGTACTGTTGCATATTGATTACATTGGGGGTTGATGCAATCGCGTCAGCTTGTGTCAGCGCCAAACTGATCGTTACCCCTGATGCGGTCAATTGGTTCGGAGATACCACGGCATAATAGACCTGGTTATTGACCATACCCATGCCACCATAGAGCCATGAGTCGTTGAAAGTCAGCGCATCCCCCGTCTGAATGGACTGATACCACATCATAATCTGCCAGGGGTCGGAAGCGGTACCGGTCCCCGTGACTTGAGCTCGCAGCACTGGGACACCGTTAACGATCTTCGTTTCACTGATGATCTGGGCAACTTGACCAGGAGTCGCATTGTAAGGAATCGGTGCCGTTGTGAAGGACTCACCACCTGCTTCTAATTCGATTGCAAAAAATCCGCCCGTCGCATTGGTCCACACCTGCTGAACGTTGCTTGCCAGGGTATCGACGATAAGGTTGGCTTGGAATCCATCGGAAAGGAGATTGGTACTGTCTGCGGTGAGCGTCTGGTTCACTAAGCCGGTGATCGACCATGGACTTGTCAATGTCCCGAGTCCGGTAACGACAACTGAAACTCCGGTAAGTCCATTCAGAGCAGACTCTATGGTGGCTGGTGTTGCGTTGTACGCCAAGCTTACTGCGGTCGTTTGCTCGAGTCCCGCTGCATCTGTTATGGTTAACGTAAAAGTGCCTGAAGTTGCAAAACTAAAAAGAGTAACAACATCGCCAGTAAGCGTTTGATTTGAAGTAACACCCCCAGTTAGTGTGGAATCATCCAAATCCGTAATCGTTACTATTGCTGGCAGAACGAGTGAAAGTAGGTTTTCAGAAGCGATACTCGACAGCAATCCGTATTCCACACCCGTTGCATCGGTCATGCTCTGGCCCAACTGATACTCTATGACAGGTGTGCTAGAGTCGGGGGTTGCTCGCAAGTTCAGAACATACTGTGGAATGTCGGCATCAAAATACTCATTGACGGCATTGAACGCATAATAAGTCGTCGGTGAATTGGGATCGAACGTCAGACCGCCGATCGGTTTGGCCGTGTTTCCCAAGTAATAGACTGGAGTTCCGTCAGCAATATTCGGGTTCTGCGAGAAAACCAAACCTGTCCCCGGTTCGACCGTTCCGATGTCGAACTGATACAACATCGAAATTGCCCAAGGGCTCTGCTGTGTTCCACTACCTTCTTTGACGGTTGCAACGATCCCGCTGAGCGCATTCAAAGCGGATTGGATATCAACAACACTGGCATTCCAAGGCAGGGATGAAGTGGTAACAACTCCTTCCGGACCATTGATCGTGATCGTAAACGTGCCATCTTGCGCATCATTCCAAAGCAGATAAGAATTATCTGCCTGAAGCTCATACGTGGAAACCGCATCTTGATCTGTGAAATCATCGGTAATCGACTGAAGGCCAGCTTGGTTCAATACCGTCTTGAGCTGAGGAACTGCATTTTCAATTGCAGGGTTTGCTGCGATGGCTTGCTCAAGACTTGTTGCAAGCCGAATCACCCCCGGCGTGGTAGGATCAACAATCGCATAATAGGTTTGATTATCAATCAGATTGACTTGGTTCCCAAGGCCGTTTTTAAATACAATCGCTTGTCCATTGGTAAACGGGACGCTCTGCGTGGGAGTCTGTAGCGGCGGGGTAGGTAACGGAGTAGGGGCATCTTCAGATGGAGTTTGAATTGCGAAATTCAAACTGATTTCGCTTGTCTCCAAATCCATCGATGCAATCTGATATGCGATTCCATCCGCAAGGAACTGGGAATTCGTATTGAGGTAAACGGTATTACCTGCCGCTCCCATCAGGCCGTTAATATCCACCAGTTGAATCGCCGTCGGAAACAAATCGGGCTGCGGTGAAGTGATGAGGGCAACTTGGTATGCCCCTGCTTTAAGCGCGCCGATCAGATTTCCGTTCGCATCATTGCATCCCAAGAATTGTCCCGCTACGGGTACAAAGTTCACTTGCATCCCGTCGGTGAAAATCGGAGTATCCGTGGTCCCAGGAGCAACGTTGTCGTAGGAAAACAGAATTGCATTGGCATAGGTACTGTCGATTACGACAATCGGCAGCTCAAGATCATTGACCAACAGAGTTGGATAACCGCTACCAAAGTCGATGCTTATCCCATTCAGAGCATCTTCAGACGTGGCCGCAAGTTGCAAAGAGTTTTGACTTGTTGCATTGGTGATCGCGTAATAGATGCTCCCAGGTACTAAGCCAGGAATCGTGGAGCCATCAGGCGTATCAAAGTATAGCTTTGCGCCAGTCGTGTATTCGATAGGCTCATCGAACACCAACGAGTTGGTTTCGAAATCAACGACAAAGGCGGGATTGAAGATTTGTGCATCGTAGGTTTCCTGTACAGGTGTCGCGAGACCTGACGTCACGGTTCCATTGATATCTACCGTTACTGTCGCGTTCGTATAGGAAAAAGCACCACCGATGGACATGAATCCGTCGCGATAGGCCGTAGCTTTGGTGCTCACCGCGTTTTCATCGACCGCTTCAGCCTCGATCGTGACGTTGCCGTTCGAAGCCGCCACCACAGAGCCTGCTTCTAAGCTGATCGTCGAAACCGTTTTAACTTGGGTAGACCCCCATGCGAAACTGCTTGCTTTGGGATCGGTTTGCGTGATCCCAAAGTTTTTAATCGACGCGACTTCCAATTCGGTGACGTTGTCGACGCTGGTGGAAATCTCAATGTCTTCCTCCGCGCTCAAGTTGGCATTGGCAGATACATCGATGGTTGCCGTAGCCTCGTTGAAGAAATTGCCGAACGCAAAACCTACGGAGCTTTTTCCTGTCGTATGCGAAATACTATTCCAAACAGCCTTGCCGAATGCGTTGGCTTCAGCTCTGGCTTGAAGCGATACTTCGGCGGAACTCGATAAGCTTGCACCTTCGCCAATCGTGATGGAGGCGTGAGGTTTCCAAACCTGCACCGACACCGGAGCAGCTAACAGATCTGGTATTTTCATGTACTCGAGAAATACCTTGGATACCGCGTGTACCTGACTCGCCCAAAAATCCCCAACCATTTCGTTGCCGCTCGATGTATCGAGCGAGATCGCACCACCATCAAGGATGGTCGATGCCCCAATGGTGATGAAGGATGATTGATCTTCGAATATGCGGATTAAATTCTCACGCTGATTGACTTCTGAAATGTTAAACCCCTTGACCACATTCTCCGCTTTGAGCGTGATCCCTCCGTCCAATTCGTCCCCCGTGGAAGCATCCACTAAACCGTTGGCAAGTATTTGAACATTGTTGCCAATCGTAATCCTCTTGGCCTCGATCTCAATGTTTCCTGCTTGGCCAGTTGGACTACTGGTGTCGATGACGATCCCATCGCCGATGGTAATGCTAGATGTATCAACTCCCCCGATGACGTAGGAATTCGTCGATGCATCGTAGTACTGGGCTAGATCTGCTGCTGAGCTGATCGAAATGTCAGAAGCGAGTAACTCACGTGACTCTAAATTCTCGATAAACAACCGACGCAAACGTCGCTTGACCAAAGAGTTTTTACGACGGCGTTCGGAGTTCTTCGACTGGTTCTGGGATCTCATCGTCAAGGTTCTCGCTATTGTCAGTTGGGAGTATCGTTGGGTGATGCGTTTTTGTCTATGAGCTTAGATTCTCGACGGCTGCTTACGGAATCGGGATATTTTAGTGGAGATGCAGCGCGATGGGTTAGGGTAGAATTGTATTCAATTGTATCCAATTATACGCGGTTAATCGTACGCAGCCAATTTCGTCGACTACCCTGGGTCACCTAGGAGCGGAAATCACGATCGATCCCTTGAAAGGTACCGTTCGCAGAAAGGTCGTAAACCGTTATGTTTCGCCACGATCACAAGACGACCGATACATCGAATGACACAGTGCCCAGCGATACATCCCCAAAGATTCCTAACTCAAAGGTTATCCCGCGATACTCGGTAGCAAATCTTTTAAAGGACGCCATTGCTGGTGTGATACTCACAGCCATCTTGCTACCAGCAGGAATGGGATACGCCCAAGCAGCAGGATTGCCTGCCATTCATGGACTCTACGCGACAATCGTAGCGCTGATTGCCTACGCCATGTTCGGACCAAGCCGCCTCTTGATCCTAGGACCAGATTCATCGCTCGCAGCATTGATTGCCGCGACGATTCTGCCCCTTGCCGATGGAAGTATCGAGCGAACGGTCGCGTTAGCAGGAGCCCTCTCGGTGATGACCGGGTTAATCTGCATTATCGCGGGTCTGGCACAACTCGGTTTTGTCACGGAACTAATCTCTAAGCCTATCCGCACCGGCTACATCAACGGAATTGCATTCACAGTGATCGCTGGACAACTTCCATCGTTCTTCGGATTTTCGGTTTCAGTCGCGGAATTCCCACAGGAGATGATCGCTTTGATCAACGGGTTATTCCAAGGTCAACTAAACACCGCTGCCTTGCTGATTAGCACTACCAGTATGGCAGTTATCTTAGGTTGTAAGTATTTGGCTCCTGCAATTCCTGGAGTCTTGATCGCTCTCATCGGTGCAACCCTCGCGGCGACCGCTCTCTCACACTTGGAACTTGCACCACTCTCGGTGGTCGGTACCTTGCCTCAAGGACTTCCTGCGTTTCGGCTACCGATTGTATCGCTGAAGGATTGTCGTGATATGCTCGGTGGTTCGATCGCCATAGCCTTGGTCGCATTCGCAGATACCAGCGTGCTTTCGCGGATCTACTCGCAGCGAATCGGACACACAGTCGATGCGAATAAAGAACTTGTTTCGCTCGGCATTGCCAACCTTTCGACCGGATTATTCCAAGGCTTTTCGGTAAGCGCAAGCGCGTCTCGAACCCCTGTGGCTGAGCAAGCCGGTGCAAGAACACAGGTTACAGGCTTCGTCGGAGCATTGTGCGTAACTCTCTTGCTGTATTTCGCGCCGTCGCTTCTTAAAAATACACCACATGCCGCGTTGAGCGCAGTCGTCATTTGCGCATGCATAAGCCAAATTCAAATCTGGCAGATTGCTCGCTTGTATCACATTAGACGCAGCGAGTTTCTCTTTTCTCTCGCATGCTTCCTTGGAGTTATCTTGCTGGGGGTCATCCAAGGAATCTTTATCGCCGTTGGACTGGCACTCTTGGCGTTTATCTGGCGTGCATGGCGACCACACAATGCAGTCCTTGGACGTGTTGATGGCCTCAAAGGCTATCACGATGTCTTGCGTCATCCCGAAGCCAAACGAATTCCTGGGCTTGTCCTGTTTCGATGGGATGCCCCACTCTTCTTTGCAAACGCAGCGGTCTTCGAAGAACGAGTTCAGAAAGCGATCGCCCGCGCTCCAACTCCAACAAAGTGGGTCGTTATCGCTGCCGAACCAATTACCGATATCGACATAACAGCAGCAGATATGCTTGCGGACCTCGACCAAAAAATCGTTCAGGCGGGAATGAAACTATGCTTCGCTGAGATGAAAGGCCCCGTAAAGGACAACCTCAAACGCTATGGACTGTTCGATGCGTTCGGCAACGAAGATTTCTTCCCCACCATCGGACAAGCCGTCGAGCAATACTTACGTATCAACACTGTCCAATGGCAAGATTGGGAAGATCCCTCTCCGGTTGCCCCAGTCGAGCCTCACTGAAATGCTAAAGGGACTCGAGGTAACTGATCAAATCAGCCAAGGCACTCACTGGTACGCCATCGGCAAGCCCCTCAGGCATCACCGATTGCGGACTCTCCTTGCGCTCACTAATCGTCTCTGGAGCAATCTCCACAACTTCGCCTTGCGAATTTCGAAGGATGATTTTCTCAGGACTCTCCTTCGTCACAAACCCGGAGACTACCGAATCATCATCGAGCAAGAAAATGTTCTGAACAAATCCTTGAGCAATCGACTTGCTGGGCATCAACACCGCTTCGACTAACTGATCGCGTCGATAGGTCTTCGCAACGTTCGGTAAATATGGCCCTCTCAATGCATCCGAAGGTGTTACGTCGTGACACTTGGCACAACCGAGCAACGCAAAGACTTGCTCACCCCGCTTCGCATCCCCTGGATTCTCCACAACACTTTTTAACACTTCCGCTTTGACCAACGTAGCGATCTTCGGGCCAGTCCATTGATTCAGATCAGCCAGCTTCCAATCCTGCGCGATGGATTTGCCCTGCGCCTCAACCTCGGGCCGTTGATCAAGCAATGCGCGACGGACTAAACCCTCGGCTTGTTTGCACTCTCCAGCCGCGATGAGATCTAAAAGGATTTCAACCATCTTGTCCGATTTCCACAAACTCTCGATCCCCGAGACCAATTCCGGCCGCGAGCTAAGCTCCTTGCGAGTGGCGACCGAACTTAGCAAAATCGCAGCATCGGTAGCTTCTGATCGCTTCGAACCACTGGTGTCTGAATTGGCATCGTTGAATCGCTGAAGAATCACTGCATGCTTCTTGCTGAAGGTGTCACTTGCATTACAACGCTTCCACACTTGAGCGATTGCCTGAATCGACGAACTTCTTGCTCGCTGTGCAATTGCTTCGACGACCGGTACGGCTTCATCGGAGTTCTGAGCCAACATCACGTTGAGCATCGATAGCAAATCCTCAGCACTGAGACCTGGGTCTTGAGCAACCAACAACAGTTTCTTCAGCGCAGCATCAGGAAGCTGTCCAGCCGATTCGATCAATTGAATTCGAGAAGCGAAAGGGATCTCACTCCACTGATCACGAGCCATCCAAGCATCGACATGTTGACTGATATTCCATCGATTTCGGCTTAGCAATTGAAGTGCTTCGGTGGTGCGTTGAACATCGCAACGCGCCAGACAATCATTTACGACTTGCGCAATCTTGTCAGAAGCCTCCCATTTCTCCGGTTGATAGTAGGGCCCACGCGTATCGGGGCGTGTTCCCCAGCTACTTCCATTCCACTCTCCTTCTCGAAAGTGAAGTCGCGCCAAGACACGAAGGTAAGCGAAGGACTTCGGATCGTTGGGATTCAAAGCGTTGATCTCTTCGATAACCTTATCGATGACCGCTTGGTCGTGGCGCATCGAAAGGGATTGCGCAGCGTGTTCAAAAGCTAACGAATCCGAGGGTTCTGTTTTTAGAATTTGCGAACAAACGTCCCAAGGGCTTAGCTCGGCCAGAGCACGCGTGGCTAGATGGCGAATAAGCGGTTGGTCGCTCGATAAGTGTGGTTGAACCGATCTCGCTAAACTCAATTGATTGCTTTCATCGAGCCACTGAGAATGCGATTGTCCGGCTCGCACCAATGCCGCCAACACTTCGGTGAGAGTTCGTGGATCCTTCGATTGCAAACCTTTTGCGTAAGCCTTCGAAATTGCATCAGACCTCGTTGCCGTGTCCTTACCGATCTGCCCATCACGTACTTCGCTGTCACTGATCGCTTTCAGAGCCCAAGCTGCGATCGAAGGTTCGTCGCACAGTTTCAATAAGCGATCAAAAAGTGCGTCCGAGATCTTTTGCGATTGCCCAGCTTGATTCCATTGTTCGCGAATCAATCCGAGGGTGAAGACGGCCGCGATCCGCGACTTTAGAGAGACGCTACGGTCAACCGCAATTCCCGCAAGCTTTTCTGCGAGTAGTTCGATCTTTACCGGAAAACGAGCGGCGAAACGGAGCAGTCCACGTTGACCTTCGATTCTGCGACGATGGCTATCGGAGAGCAAATGCCCAAACCATGGATCCATCGCCGTATCATCAATGCTTGCCAACGGTTTTGGCTGATAACCTTTTGGTCTAAGTTGAACAACGTAGCCGACGTTTTCTCCTGCATAAGTGAAAGTCGCACCTTTCCAACTTGCGGCATAAACATTGGAGATCGCATCGACATCAAGGTCGGTTGCACGCTCAATACCGAGGAAGTCTTTCTGGTCGACCGACACCGTTGCTCCGTTCTCCTGCACTCGATGGCTGAAGATCTGCTGGCGTCCCCAATCAGCCGTGTAAATGCAATCACTCAATCCGTCAGGCCAACCTGGTTCGTCCAAGTAAAGTGCACCACATCCAGATCCTCCGCCGTAGTCAGCCAAGGGTGGAACGATCTCATTTGGAAAATGAATGTACTTGCGAGGGTAACCGTGATCCTCCATACCGCTGAAATGATGCATTCGAACATCCCACCCACCACCGTCGTTGGTGTTGTCACGCGCGAAGCCTCTGAGCAGTGGATCGAGAGCTACTTCAAGAATATTACGAGTACCCGTGCTATAGAGCTCCAAACCCGTACCATCAGGCCTGACTCGTACGACACCACCGCCACGAAACTGCAAGGAACGACCATCCGTACCCACCGCTTTCGTAAAACCGAAGTCTCCAATCGCAAGGTACAGCCAGCCATCGATGCCCATCGTCACTCCATTGCTAGTATGGTCGGCAGGACGATCCTTAAATCCGAAAGCGATATCCTTAACGAGGATTTCTTGTCGATCAGAAACGCCATCCGCGTTTTCGTCGATAAAAGCACTCAAATGTGGTGGATGCAAGACATACAGGCGGTCGTGATCCCAAACCAATCCGCGTGGCGAATCGACGTCATCGACAAACAAGTTCGACTGGTCGGCTCGTCCGTCTCCATCAAGGTCCTTCAATCGAACGATCGAACCACGCTTTAAGTCCCGATCGAGCGATCCATTTTTATCGCTAGAGACGAAAAGCGTTCCATCTGGTGCTGCAGCCACAAATACCGGGTAGTTCACCGCGGGTGGAGCAGCGAAGATCGTCGCATCGAATCCTTCGGGCAGTTTGCATTCACCAAGCAGCTGAGACTCCTCTCGGCTTCTCGAATCATCCATGGATACTTCTTTGGTCGCGTCGCCATAAACTCGAAGCTCTCGAATACTGGCCCAAGCTCCAGGATTTGTCGCCGTGCAATGCACTTTGATCCAACGAGCGTTGATAGGGTCGAAGAGATGCTCTGCGTCTTTCCCTAGCCTCGCGTCATCGGTTTGCGAGAAGAGTGATTTGAAATTTTCACCATCGAGCGACGATTGAATTTCATAGCGGTATTTCCCTTGCGGCATCTCCCAATCAATTCCCACACCATGGATGTTTTTTGATTCCCCAAGATCAACTTGAATCCACTGCGGCAAGCTGCCGTTACTCGCGCACCAGCGCGTCGCGCGATCTGCGTCGACCGCAAATGCTGTGAGATTGTTTTGATCCTTTTGCTCGCTCGATGCGCTAACCGATTTGCCTTGTGCCAAATTCTCACGAACCAACTTTTTCGGAACTGGTTTCAAGTAGGAATCGTCCAATCGACCTGCAGCCCAGAGAGTACCTCGGGTTAGCATTTTCATGAACGTAGGATCTTCAACCGTTTGATTGTGGTGCCCGAGTGTTGTGCCGAAAACTCGCGTGCCTCGGTAATCATTGGTCCAAACACAGACTTGGTCTTTCCCGTTCTCCCGGTCTTTGGCGGTCGCAAGTGCCGTTGCAGTCGGCCAAAATTTATCGATGCGATAAAGCTCACCGGCTGGATTTGCCCAAGCGGCTCCGAATCCTTCCATGATCGGATCAGTTGCTAAGACATTGCGAACCTCGTGAGGATAATGCGGTCCGTGTCCGCGACTCGTCACTCCGCAAAATTCAAACCAATCGTCATTTCCAACACGATAACAATGCATCGCGCAGTGAATCACCACACCCGGCTTACCCTTGCGATGCGGTTCTAGAATCCGAGCCAACCAAGCCGGATCTTTGTCATCCGAGAAACATTCATCGTGAAGGATGACGTCAAATTCGTCGGCCCACTTCGGGTTTCTATAAAGCTCAATCTCCGCACTGGTTCCAGTTCCACCTTGATGAACCACGGTCACTTCGATGTGGGCTCGTTCCTCAAGTCCCTGTTTGATCAACTCTTTTTGTATTTCGTAGTCATGGCAACAACCCCCGAGAATCAACAATGCCTTGACGGGAGCAACCTTGGCCACAATTGCCTGTGCCGAAGAACTTTCTCGCGTCGCCCCCTGTTGGGTGGCATTTGAAACTTGTCCGTAGAGGCTTGCTCCCAAAAGCACACCCAGAATTCCGACGAAGAAAGCTAACCGTGAACATCTTCGGAACCATTGGCTTGGACACCGGCCGGTAGAAGTTAATCTGTTCGAGGTCCGCAACGATGGATTTGGGGTGTGGATAGTAAGTTGCACAGTAGTTGAATATGGAGAAGTTGAATTTGGAGAATTGATGTTCATCAGAAGGACACAGAGGGTGGGTGAGTAAGCAACAGAGGGTGGGTAAATAAGCAACAGAGTGTGGGTGAGTAGGCAGAGCGGTTGGGAATTGCGGTGGGGAAAATGGTGCAGATTCTAGTAACGCATAGGATCTGGGAAAGCGAAGATCGTCTCCCAGGGTAGCCATTGTACCTCGGAGGATGCTCGATGCCCCAGGGGGGAACTCCACGACCCGGGAATACTCCCTGCGTCAATTTGATTTGCTGATTCAAGCCTCCGCGATATTAAGCAAAACCATACGGACAATCGCCCACTCACTGCCATTAAAGCCACCTCAAGGTGAACTTATTGCGCATTAATGGGTTTTTTCCCAATGTTTCGTGTTTCTAATGCGCTAGCCAGCGGGGCCAATCTCATCCCGCCGTTCTTGACGACCCACGGAGCAACCGTTATCTTCAATCTTAACCGTTAATAGGAGGGCTTGCAAAATTAATAAAATTGATAAGCGAGCGGCGACTCAAGCCGTTCATATTCGATCGTTAAAAGTATTTTTCGACGTGGTTAGGAAACGGAGCTTTTCGCAAGCGGCCGTCGAGCATGGGATGACGCAAAGCGCCGCGAGCCAAAGCGTTCAGCACCTCGAGGAGTTCCTTGGGGTCAAGCTTATCGATCGCACGAAGAGGCCCTTTATATTGACGGCCGAAGGGCAGAAGTTCTTCGATGGACTTGGCGGTGTGATCCGGCAATTCGATGCATTGGTCGATGAAGTTCGGGTAGGGCAGGGGGCCAGTGCACCGGTGACGGGTCAAGTCATGGTCGCGTCGATTTATTCGATGGGACTCTCTTATTTGCCTACGCTTCAGGAGGAATTCCATAAGCAGTATTCATCGGCTTCGATGAATTACCATTTGGCCCATCCACACGAGGTGTACCGAATGGTCGAGCAGGGGACCGTGGACTTTGGAATGGTCAGTTACCCGGAAAACACCCATACCATTCAGTCGATGTCTTGGCGTGATGAACCGATGGTTCTGGTCGCTTCCCCACGCCATCGTTTGGCTACGGCACAGCAACCGATCCAGCCTGCGGACCTTTCCCAAGTCGCCTTGGTAGCCTTCGCATCGAACTTGCGCATTCGCCAAGAAATCGACAAGCAGCTTCGGAATCTTGGGGTGACCATGCGAATTGCTGTTGAATTGGACAACATCGATTCGGTTAAACATGCGGCGGTTGTTAACAGCGGAGTAGCGATTCTGCCGAAACTAACCGTCCAAGTGGAACTCGCGGCCGGTTCGCTGAAGATGATCGAGTGCGACAAGCTTCAGCTAACTCGTCCGTTGGGGATCATTCAACGCCGAGACGTATCGATGTCTCGTGCCGCTAGAACCTTTGTGGACTTGATTTTGAATCACAAGGTATGGCCTGGTGATACGCCGCGCGGGGTGGATGTTAGCAATCCGTATGCGATTGCACACGAGCAGGCCGGATCCGTCGGATCGAGTTTTCAAGCGAACAGCGAACTCGATTCGGACAGACATCATCCGGAAGCGACCGCCGCTAGAACTTCGGTTGCACCTTAGTTCTCAGGGGATGACCGCGAAGCTCAAGGTCTTCAACGACCGATTGAGCGATGACTCTGAAAATTGACTCCTGAGCCATCGCGAACACAACAAACGATTTAAACTTTCAAACACAGTAAACAAAACATCTATGAACGTTCCATTTGGTTTTCCGGAAAAGCAAGGGCTCTACGATCCAAACCTTGAAAAGGACTCATGCGGTGTAGGATTTGTGGCCAACGTGAAGGGCAAGCCTAGCCATCAGATCGTTGTGGATGCAGATACAATCCTCAAGAACATGGATCACCGGGGAGCTTGCGGTTGCGAGCAGAACACCGGAGACGGCGCAGGTATTCTCGTCGGACTTCCGGATGGTTTTTTGCGCCGCGTTGCGAAAGAAGAATTCAACGTCGACCTGCCAGCAAAGGGGCTCTACGCGGCTGGAAACATCTTCTTTCCAAAGAGCCCTGCGGAACGAGATCTTTGTCGCCGCGTGTTCAATCAGTTGATTGAATCCGAGGGACAAAAACTCATCGGATGGAGAAAGGTTCCTCAGCAACCCGACGCAGCAGATATCGGACCTACCGCCCGAAGCGCAGAGCCTTGTATCGAACAAGTATTTGTCCAAGCATCCGATGGAATTTCGAGCGAAGAATTCGAGCGCAAGCTTTACATGATTCGCAAGCAAGCCAGCCATCGGCTTCGCAACGACAAGACCCTTGAGCAAGCGTCGTTGTTTTACGTCTGTTCTCTCTCGACCAAGACGTTGATTTACAAGGGGATGCTTACTCCCGCACAAGTCGTCCCTTACTACTCGGACCTTTCCGCAGACGACTTCGAAACCCATCTTGCGATGGTTCACTCCCGCTTCTCCACCAACACATTTCCAAGTTGGGATCGCGCTCAACCGCTACGGTTCATGAGCCACAACGGCGAGATCAATACCTTGCGAGGCAACATCAATTGGATGCACGCGCGGGAAGGTATGGCACAAAGCGATCTCTTTGGCGATGAATTGAAGAAGTTGTTTCCTGTTGTCGAACCGATGTGCTCCGACTCAGGGACTTTCGATAACGTTCTGGAATTCTTGCTCATGACCGGGCGGACCTTGCAAGAAGCCATCATGATGATGGTTCCAGAAGCTTGGCAAAAGCACGACACGATGTCCCAAGAAAAGAAAGCGTTCTACGAGTACTTTAGCTGCATGATGGAACCTTGGGACGGTCCAGCATCGATCGTCTTCACCGACGGGCATTACATCGGCGCTACGCTTGACCGAAACGGACTGCGACCAAGTCGTTATTACCTGACAACCGATGATCGGGTAATCATGGCTAGCGAAGTCGGAGTGCTGCCTGTTGACCCAGCGATTGTGAAGTCCAAAGGAAGACTGCAACCAGGCCGTATGTTCTTGATCGATTTCGACGAAGGCCGATTGATACCTGACGAGGAACTCAAAGCAGCATTTGCAGCGAAGCTTCCTTATCAAAAATGGTTGCAGCAGGGCCGTATTACCCTTGATCAACTACCGAAAGCAAAAGAGTGGCACGGGTTCTATCCCGATACGTTGCTTCAACGCATGCAAGCTTTCGGTTACACCATCGAAACCATGCACTTTATGCTTGTACCGATGATCCAAACCCAGGTCGACCCGATCGGCTCGATGGGTAACGACTCGGCACTGGCCTGTTTAAGCGACCAACCCCGGTTGATCTTCGACTACTTCAAGCAGCTTTTTGCACAAGTCACCAATCCGGCGATCGATTCGATCCGAGAAGACGTGATCATGTCGTTGGAATGTTACGTCGGTCCCGAAAAGAACCTTCTTGCCGTCACCCCTGAGCATTGCCATCGCTTGTTGATTCAGCATCCGATCCTCACCAACGAGGAACTCGAAGCGATCAAGCACATGAACAACGGCGGATGGAAGACGGCGAATATCGACATCACTTTTGATCGGAGTGAAGGGAAAGCTGGGTTGGTCAAAACGCTTGATCGCATCTGCGTAGAAGCAGAAAAAGCGATCGACGACGGATACACCATGATCGTCTTGAGCGATCGTGCACTTTCGACGTCCCGAGTTGCGGTTAGCAGCCTGCTCGCGTGCGGTGCCGTCCACCAACACTTGGTCAAAGTGGCTAAGCGGACAGCCATCGGCATCATCGTCGAGACAGGCGAGGCTCGCGAAGTCCACCATCACTGTTTGCTGATCGGTTTCGGTGCCGATGCGATTAATCCGTATTTGGCGTTCGAATCACTCTGGCAAGCATCTCGTGACGGGATGCTTGAAGAGAAAGATGACGACAAAATCGTCGCTTTGTACCGCAAAGCTGTCGCCAAGGGGATGCTCAAGGTCATGGCGAAGATGGGTATCAGCACCTTGGCAAGTTACAAGGGAGCACAGATTTTCGAAGCCCTTGGATTGCAGTCCGAAGTGATTGATCGATGCTTCAAGGGAACCAACAGCCGCATTCAAGGTTGTAGCTTTGATGTTCTGGCTGAGGAAACCCTCCGCCGACATGCTCTCGGATTTCCTCACGATCGCGTCGACGCTTGGTCTATGCTTCCAAACGTCGGTGAATTCCATTGGCGAGCCGAAGGAGAACGGCACGGCTGGGATCCAGGCGCAATCTCCGACATTCAAGTCGCTGCTCGCAAGGGTGACAAGAACGCTTACCGCCGATTCGCTGATCACATCAATCAAGACGCGCGGATGCGGTATGCGTTGCGAGGACTTTTCGAATTTCAATCCGCACGCGATCCGATCGCGATCGATAAAGTGCAACCTGCGAGCGAAATCGTCAAACGATTCTGTACCGGTGCGATGAGTCTTGGCTCTATCAGCAGCGAAGCTCACGAGACGCTCGCGATCGCCATGAATCGACTCGGTGGCAAGAGCAACACGGGCGAGGGTGGTGAAGATCCAGTGCGATTCCAACCTCTTCCCAACGGTGATAGCAAGCGTTCTGCGATCAAGCAGGTAGCTTCGGGGCGATTCGGTGTGACCATCGAATACCTCACCAACGCGGATGAGATACAAATCAAGATTTCCCAAGGTGCAAAGCCGGGTGAAGGTGGAGAACTACCTGGCCGCAAAGTAGACAAATACATCGCGCGAATTCGTTATAGCACTCCGGGTGTGGGATTGATCAGTCCTCCACCGCACCACGATATCTATTCGATCGAAGATCTCGCACAGTTGATCCACGATTTGAAGAACTCGAATCCGTCGGCTCGCGTCAGCGTGAAGCTCGTCAGCGAAGTAGGTGTTGGTGTGGTCGCTTCTGGGGTTGCCAAGGCTCATGCTGACCACATCCTCATCAGCGGTGATACCGGTGGTACCGGTGCAAGTCCACTGACGAGTATCAAACATGCCGGATTGCCATGGGAACTCGGAATCGCTGAAACACACCAAACCCTTGTTTTGAACAACCTGCGCAGTCGTGTTACTCTGCAAACCGACGGTGGACTCAAGACAGGTCGCGATGTGGTGATCGCCGCATTGCTCGGTGCTGAAGAATTCGGGTTCGCAACCGCACCGTTGATCACCTTGGGGTGCATCATGATGCGCAAATGCCACTTGAATACCTGCCCGGTCGGGATTGCAACCCAAGACCCGGAACTTCGAGCCAAGTTCGCTGGCAAGCCAGAGCACGTGGTCAATTACTTGTTCATGGTTGCCGAGGATGCTCGAGAGATCATGGCTTCTTTGGGCTTCCGATCCATCGATGAGATGGTAGGCAGAACAGACTGCTTGAAGGTTGACCATGCGATCAAACACTGGAAGTCGGACGGTCTGGATTTGACCCCAATTCTCAAACCAGCCAGAGGCCCATCGTCCGATACCGTCACGCACTGCACGATTCCTCAAGACCACGGGCTTGAGAAGTCCCTCGATATGCTTGAACTTCTGCCACGTTGTCGCAAGACGATTGAAACTGGTGAGAAGATCCAGTTCGAGCTTCCGATCATCAATACGAATCGGACAGTAGGAACGATCCTCTCGCACCACATAGCCAAAAAGCATGGGCAAAACGGTCTACCTACCGATACGATTCACATCAAGTTCAAGGGATCTGCGGGGCAAAGCCTTGGAGCATTCCTCGCTCATGGCGTGACGCTTGAACTCGAAGGGGACGCGAACGACTACGTTGGTAAAGGTCTCTCGGGTGGTCGCATCATCATCTACCCAGATCGACGTGCAAGCTTCAAGCCTGAAGATAACATCATCATCGGAAACGTATGCTTGTACGGTTCGACGATGGGTGAACTCTTCGTGCGAGGACGTGCTGCGGAGCGATTTGCCGTTCGCAATTCCGGTTGCTATGCGGTGATCGAGGGAGTGGGTGACCATGGTTGCGAATACATGACAGGTGGCCGTGTCGTCATCCTCGGTGAGACGGGCCGAAACTTCGCCGCAGGCATGAGCGGTGGGGTAGCTTATGTCCTCGACGATATCAATGCCTTGCGAATTCGAACCAACCTCGGCACCGTAGAGCTAGAGGCTCTCTCGGAACCAGCCGATATCGAAGAAGTCCATACGTTGGTAAGCAAACACGCGGAATTGACTGGTTCAACTGTCGCGAAAGACTTGCTAAAGGATTGGAAATCAAGCATTCAAAAGTTCGTCAAGGTAATGCCTACAGACTACAAGCGAGTGTTGCTCGAACAGGCCAAAGAAGCTGCTGCAAAACCCGCACTCTCCAATGCGTAAGCCGAGCGTCTCGGACCAGTAGATTCAGGACCAGTAGCTACAACAAACAATAACACCTTTACATATCAAATAGATAACCACCAGATAGGCAAACAGAGCCATGGGAAAGCCAACAGGATTTAAAGAATACGAACGCAAGAAGGTCGATTGGCGACTTCCAGTTGTGCGACTTAGCGATTACGCAGAAATCTATACCGATCCGACGGAAGAGCACCTTCGCAAACAAGGGGCTCGCTGCATGGATTGCGGTGTGCCGTTCTGCCAATCAGCTACCGGTTGCCCAATTCAAAACCTTATCCCCGAGTGGAACGACTTGGTCTACACCGGACGCTGGCGTGAAGCTCTCGATCGGTTGCACAAAACCAACAACTTCCCCGAGTTCACCGGACGCGTCTGCCCCGCCCCCTGCGAAGGAGCTTGCGTTCTGGGAATCACCAATCCACCTGTAACCATCAAGAACATCGAATGCGCCATCATCGACCGAGGGTTTCAAGAAGGCTGGGTGCAAGCTAAACCACCCGCCGTACGCTCCGGCAAGAACATCGCCATCATCGGTAGTGGACCTGCAGGACTCGCTGCCGCTGACCAACTGAATCAAGCTGGGCACAGCGTAACGGTCTATGAACGATCCGATCGTATCGGGGGCTTGCTCATGTACGGCATTCCGAACATGAAACTCGACAAAGGCATCGTGCAACGCCGACTCGATTTAATGGCGGCCGAAGGGGTGCGATTCGTCACCGGCGCAGATGTCGGTCGCAATGTCGATCCAAAGGAACTTCTCGCCAAAAATGATGCAGTGCTGCTCGCTACCGGCGCAACGAAACCTCGCGACTTGCCTATCCCAGGAAGAGAACTCAAGGGAGTTCACTTCGCCATGGAATTCCTGTCGGCAAATACATCAAGCTTGCTCGACAGCAAACATTCCGACGGCAAGTTCATTTCAGCTAAAGGCAAACGCGTGGTCGTCATCGGAGGTGGTGATACCGGTTGCGATTGCATCGGCACGAGCTTGAGACACGGTTGCAGCCAATTGGTGAATTTCGAACTTCTCGATCGTCCACCCAATGACCGCGCGACGGATAACCCATGGCCGCAATGGCCAAGGATTTTCCGTTCCGATTACGGACATGAAGAAGCTGCCGAGAAGTTCGGCGACGACCCTCGAACCTACAACATCCTTAGCAAGGAATTCATCGACGACGGCAAGGGGAATGTCACCGGCATCCGCACTGTACGGGTCGCATGGAAGTTCGAGAATGGCAAGATGAACATGACCGAGATTCCAGGTAGCGAAGAGATCATCGGAGCCGACTTGGTTCTGCTCGCCATGGGATTCCTCGGCCCTGAGCAATACGTCTCTGAGTTATTGGGGATCGAAACCGATCCACGAAGCAACTACAAAGCCGAGCACGGTCGATTTGCGACCAACGTTCCGGGAGTATTCGCTGCAGGGGATTGTCGTCGAGGTCAATCGCTGGTGGTTTGGGCCATCAACGAAGGAAGAGGCGCCGCTCGCTCGATCGATACGTTCTTGCGTGGCAACAGCACTCTGCCAGCTCCAGGTATCACCTTGGGCTCGGCCTTGGCTTCAAGCGTATAAACATACGACCTGCCTTATAATAGGATGTCCTGACAATCCGATGTCCTGACAAACGACTGCTAGTTAGACAATTTTGTACAGTCAATTTTGTACAGTCAATTTTGTACAGTCAATTTTGTACAGTCA
>CAIJIZ010000423.1 GCA_903820735.1 uncultured Pirellula sp. | reverse complement strand
GTCGGCACCTAGGACACGGACGAAGAAAAATGTAGGCCCAAACAAAAATCATCAAACAGTGGCGACCGTCACTTGCAAACCCAGGACTTCATAGTCGACGGGCATCACCGAGCACGAGCAGTTGACTCAACGCAAGTCAAAACGGCCGATCGAGTGCTTCGTGTGCATGCCATGGTTATCGGATTGTACCATGTGCCGCCGTCGTTTTCGAGGAAGCCGAAGAGTCACAAGGTTTCCGTATACTGGTGTCTGTTGATCTCTGACGAGTATGGCAATAGTCCTTCTCGCAAGATATGCCAGTATGGTTCGTATCGCCGTATTAGGCTCTGAGTTTCGAGGATTTGAATTGGTGCAAGGCGTTCGATGTAAAATGGACGCGTCGTACAGTAATAGTATGCATGCACAAACACGTTGGTCTCATGCATGTAATGCGGCAGATTGTGTAAATGGTCGATTTCGATTGCAAGGTAGTCAAACCGTTCCGGTAAGCGATACCGCTGAAGGTTCTCCATTCCTAGTTCGAGTATTCCGTGGTAAGCGTCTCGAAGAACGTTGGGATCAATAGTCGGCATGTCTCCCATCAAGCATGGTCCTGCAGTTCTTGGATCCGATAACGTCGCCATTCATCGAGTGGCGGCAAGTAAATTTTCTAAAAATCCAGGCGGCCGATCCGCCACTTCGATGCAATGGATTGTTATCGGCTTCTACCATCAACTAGCCATCGCTCGATCTGTGAAGACAGTTCGTCAATAGAGGGCATCCCAAACCCAGTATACAGCCTAATGCCTTTATTGTAGTAGATGTGATTCGGTCCTTGGAGAAGATCGGTTTCGGAAAAATAGTCGTGCATCGATTGCCAATCCACATTGAACGATCTAAAGGTCATCCGATTCGCGAATCGTCTGGCCACAACGCTGAACGTTTCGTCAAACTTTCGTGAGTAACCATTCCACGGTGCCCACAAATGAAGTAACAAGGAATCGGCAAAGAAATCGATCGAAGCAAGTGGAAGTTCGGCAGGAGCCCATGGGCGTTGTTCACGCTGGCGGAAAATCGATGGGTACATTTCGCGAGTGAACCATGTTTGCCAATCGTCGGCAAAGCGAGTGACGATCATATCTAGGTGCATCCATTGAATTTCGTCCAACGCCGAAAGAGAAGCATCGTCATGCTGAAGTAGGTCTTCGAATGCACTCGGAGAAGCGAAAGAACGCTGGAGTGAGGGAATCGCCTTAATTGACGTCGAAAGTGGAGTAAGAAAGCGTGTCCATCGTTCAGTCGCATTGTTTGTCTGTTGAAACGACATGTTTTTCCGCAATGGCGTCTCATGTTCCCGATAACGGCGGCGATCACCCAGCCCGAGCAGTTGACTCAACGCAAGTCAAAACGGCTGATCGAGGGCTTGGCGTGCATCGCTTGGGTACGCCCGTCACGGGCATTGGTTTGTGGGGTTTAAGTCCCCTGTGCGAGATAGGTATCTCTAGGAGATCAGTATACCAAATGACCACTTCAAGGGAACAAGCACGAGGTG
>CAIJIZ010000422.1 GCA_903820735.1 uncultured Pirellula sp. | reverse complement strand
TCCGGTATGTTTCGGGCCAATAATGATTACGGTGGGAGGAATCTCGCAGCTTTTCCAACCCTGAGTTGCTAACTGACCGCTGTATTTAAGTCCCGCATGTGGAACCATGATCGCGCGTACGTCAGTTGCGGAATCGGATTTCGAATTGGACTCAAATTGACTCAGCATACCTTGCAATTCATCAGGGTTTGCTGGGTAAAAACTCCCCCCTAACACTGCCTTTCTCGAGCGATCGCTCGGATCGACACCGGGAATATTCGATGCAAGTAACGAACTTGCTGTCGACATGCATCCGAGCGAAATAATGGTAACAGGCATCGTGCGCGATTTGACCATCGCCGCTGCTTCTTCGGCCAATGCATGCGGGGTCTTGGATCTATCAAACGCAACAGCGACTCGCTCCCCGCACATCGCTAGGATCCCGCGCTGACTTGGATCAATCCCGTCCAAGTCGCAGTCGCTCAACTTGTCGTGTAGCTTTCCGCCATCCCAGTCGTTGATGTGTAACGTACCGTGATGAGCTGGACTGTAGAGCACGCTTACGGCGATATCGATATCGACCGATTTGTCAAAACGTGTACGTCGCAAGGTTTCTTCGGCAACGCGACTGAGGTCGAATACAGTCGACTGCAAGGGGACTCCGGGGCGGAGCGAGGTTTGTATCCAATGGGCCATAGGTGTCTGAGTGTCGAGATCCACCGCCGAGAGGACGATACCATGGACAGTACCGTCCATGGCGTCTAGCACATAATAGTTCGGCGTCGCACCATGCGAGAACGCGATCATGTTTTGGACGATGGCCCCCTTGAGCTTCGTCAAGCTTGTAAAGTCACCTGGGACATACGCTTCGGGTAATTCGTTGGGCAATCCGAGTTCACGGAAGTCACCTCCGATTTCCAAGCCTTCGAACAAATCCAGTTCGACATTAGGATCCTTCCATGCGTCGTTTGGCAAGGATGCTTTGCGACACACGCCAGCCAAGAATTGTGCAACATCCCAGTTTTGTTCGACTGGAACACTGGGCAAGAGCAATCCTGCGCGCTGACCATAAACGCTGCTGGCCTTCGATGAAATCCGTAACCCATGTTTGCCGATCTCAATCGCTTGGTCTCTCTGTTGTGCGGGAACCGGAGATGGAAAAGGTGCCGATAGCAAGGTTACATGACACGACAGGAAAGGAAGCTCCACGCTGGCAATCGCCGGCATGCGTGGATCTTCCTTGGCAGTTCGTTCGGCAGATTCGATCAACGCATCGCGCAGAGTGGTCGGGCGACCGAGAAACCCGCAACAGCCTCGCAGCGTCTTACCTCGTTTGAGCGTTGTGAAACAACCGGTTACATACTGGCCGGCCAGTTCTCCTAAAGCGTTGAATATGTCCTCGTTGACACGTAGTTTCAACACCTTTGCTGCGACGATCTTTGCAGCGATGTCTTGGATGGTTTTGCGTTGTTCGTCGCTCAACGCTTGGAAGCTCAATAAGGGGAGTTTTTGAAGGTTGGGATTTTGCATGGCGTTGTCCGCTGTTCCTGAATGGTGTGCTGTTCCTGATGTGGATACGGAACCTAAAGTTGTCGAGGATTGTAAAGGAGCTTTAGTTGGCAACGGAGTAATCGTTGGGACTAAAGTGCCTTGAGGCTGCGATTCTCTCGGTGATTGAAATGGTCGCATGTCGATTGGAAGCCGCTTGCGGCCCCAAGTTCCCACTTGGCTTTGAAATCGGCCCGCAAGCGGTCGTTGACAGGCTTTGCAGAGATCATCGATGAGTTCTACCCGGTGGATTTCGTACCAGTCTCGTTCAATCAGCATTTCTCCGCAACCCGGGCAGTACGTCGAAGCGTGTTGCGGATCGTGGACATTTCCGACGTATACATGATTTATCCCGTGGGATTTCGCAATCGTATATGCATTCAACAAGGTCTGGTGCGGGGTGGCTGGCCGATCCGTCATTCTGAAATCAGGATGAAACGCAGAAAAGTGAATTGGGACATCGGGCCCCAGTGTGTTGACGATCCACTCGCACATTCGCTGGATCTCGTCTTGCGAATCATTTGCCCCAGGAATGACTAAATTCGTTAATTCGAACCAAACATCTGTCTCGTCTTTGAGATATCTCAAAGTGTCGAGCACCGGTTCTAATCGCGAGTAAGTGATCTTGCGATAGAACTCCTCGGAGAATGCTTTCAAGTCGACGTTGGCGGCATCCATCCATCGAAAGAAGTCACGCCTTGCTTGGGGCTCGATATAACCGGCTGTCACAGCAACGGTTGCAATCGATCGATCGCGGCAAGCCATTGCTGTATCGATCGCGTACTCTGCCCATACGACTGGATCGTTGTAAGTAAAAGCAACGCTGCGGCATTGATAGTGCGAAGCAGCGGCGGCAATCGAGTCGGGGGTAGCTGCCTGCGATAGTTTGCTCACTTCACGCGATTTACTAATATCCCAGTTCTGGCAGAACTGACATCCTAAATTGCAGCCCGCTGTACCAAACGACAAGACGCTGGTGCCGGGGTAAAAGTGATTCAGCGGTTTCTTTTCGATTGGATCGATGCAGAACCCGGTGCTTCGACCATACGTGTCGAGCACCATCGCTCCATTTTCAATCTTCCGCACAAAGCAAAAGCCGCGATCACCTTCCTTCATCCTGCACTGGCGAGGACACAGATCGCAGATGATTCGGTTCGCTTCGCGACTCGGGGCCGAGGCAGATTCGGCAGTGGTGTCAATGTGCCACCACAGTCCCGGAGAAGCCCCCAGTCGGTTCGATGCTGGATCTTTCATGCAAGCAACCTACAGCTGAAAAGCATCTTCTTCGGCTTGTTCTGCGTAGAGTGGCATGTAGCGATAGTAGACTTCGAGCATCATGGTTGCCATGCATGTGCAATACAAACGTCCCCCGGCTTGGGAGCTGATTCCTTCTTCAAAGTGCCAGCTACCTGCTCCGTGCCCAGTCTGGACTTGGGAGCCGATCAGCAAGCCTTTCATCTTTTCATTCCACGATTCCCACTCCGCACCGCCATATTGTTTGAGGACTTGAGTGGCGTAGTAGTTGAAGTAGCTATCTCCGGCTATGGGTCCCGATTCGACGAACTTAGCGACTGCTGCTTTGATCGATGGTTCTTCTTTGGTCCACCCCGAGTACATGCGGCACAACACCCCGCAAGCGGTCATTGCAGGGCGATAATCGGTAGGATTTGCTTTCTTGGATTCCAAGGCGTAGTGATAGCCAAATCCGCCGGGAACCATCATGGTGTCCAGAAAGAAATTGGCTTTGCGGACTGTATCGATATCGTAGTTTAACCCGGACATCGCAGCGCTCTTGATGGCCATCATCTGCCAACCGACGACCGATGTATCACCGGGCATCTTTCCTTCTGGAAAGGGCGAATAGTGCCAGCCACCCGTTTGTGGGTTTTGGGCAAGGGTCATGTAGTTGATGCTCAATTGTGCGGCTTCGAGCAACCGTGGGTCGCGGGTCATCCCGTAAGCTTCACACATCGCGATGGAAGCGATGCCGTGTGAGTACATGTCATCGAGTTTCTTGGAATGGCCGTCACCGACCCACCAAGCTCCGAAACCGCCTTGAACTTTCATGCTTTGAATCAAGAAGCTCAATCCTTTGAAGACCGTTTCTTTGTATTCACCTTCCATGTGCGTCTGGCCAGCGCCAAGGAAGCACATGAGGGCCATCCCGGTGGCAGCATTCATGCTTGGGCCTCGTTCACCCGGTCGATCGCATTTCCCTCCGCACACGAGTGGATGTGCAAATGTCCAAGCTCCGGTTTGAGGGTTTTGATGTTCAGCTAGCCACTTCAGTGCCATTGAGACCGCACGCTCGGTTTCCGTGGTCCCTCCGAATTTCTTGAGTAGCTCGCGTTTCGTCTCTTTAGATCGACTGTTGAGGGATGCTCGCATCGCCGCACTGCTTTGAGCAGCGAGGCTAGATGCGGGTGCGAGGGAATCGCTCAAGCTCGACATGGATACTGCAGGGGCTTCTGCTACCAGGCTGCTCATATCCATCTCGACTTTGGCATCTACAGCGGTCGGTTCGACGTTCGGGACATCCGAAGGTATATCTTCCGACTCTGTCTGCATTTCGGCAGTCGAATCATCCATTGAGAATTCTTCTAGTGCATCGGATTCGCTACCGACCGGCTCACCAACGTTGAGCAACAAGCTGATTTCTTTGGTGATCGGTTCGATGTTCCAAGCGGCTAGAGCAAGGATTGCCGCGACGTGCACGACGGTGCTGATCGCCCAGCTGGGTGCGGCATGCCAAAATCCACTTTTCTTGCGCACTACTTCCGTTTCGGATTCGTCGGCAGGAGCGGCTTGCGCGGCAGGTGCTGAGGAACCCTTGGTGATGCTTCTAGTGTTATTGCTGCTGGCGTTGATGCTGCGAGCGGCTGTAAGCGGCTCTTTGATCGGTTCAGCTAACGGATCTTGACTATTCCCAACCGATAATCCTTTGACGACCGTTTTTGAAGGTTCTTTGATCGGTTCAGCAGGAGAGTTTCCCTTCCCTGGAGCTTTCCCGGGGCCCTTTGCCGCGTTCTTCGACCCTGGTGCCGCCGATTTATCCACCGGGATAGCCGAGTTGTCCTCTGGGCCATTGGAGCCCTGCGGCAATCCGATATCGAATCGATTCAGATCATCACCAGGATTCGTCATGGTATACCCCGCAAGACAAGTGAATGGAGAAGTTAAATCTCTGAGGAAGTTTGTTCTGGAATAGCCTACGAAGTCTTCTTCGGAGAGGGTACTATCTTAGCAGTTTGCTCACCTGGAGTGTACTCAAACAACTTCATTTTATCCCCGGGACTCTTTCCCACCCAGTTTTCATGCTTGCCCCACATGCTTCTAGTTCGTTAAGTCCTGTTTCTGGCAGGTTTTTCGCAAGCATCCCAGCGATTACGGGGGGCGAGGCTGTGCGTCGTAAATCGTTTGGCCGCAAGACGATCGCAAGCTTGGCAATCGCGGTACTTTTTTTGGCTACGGGTTGCGGGAGCAGCGAGAGGGAGCCGATTTCCGAGCGTCCGTCCGAGGCTTTGACGCCGAAGGAGATCACTACTGCAGTTGGTGATAGTGCAGACAGCTCTGGCTCTGGCAGTTCGAGCTCAATAGGGACTACCGTGAACCGGCGGATACTCGTCGAAGTCCGAGGATTCAAGACCGACGAAGGCCAGTGCAGGATGGCGATATATTTAGGTAAGAAGGGATTCAATCAGCCCGATCAAGCGGTTGGCAGGCTGGCGGCTGCGATTGTGGTCGGTGACGATCAGACGCTTCGAGTCCAGTGGAGTATTGATCTCGAGGAGCTTCTTCGCGAAGTAGATGTTCGTGAATCCGGTACATCGGGTAAGAGTCTGCTCGATGCGAAAGGTACGGGAGAGCAAACAAGCAAAGTGGCGAGTGAATTGAGTTTTGCGATCGGTGCCCATCACGATCGCAATGCGAACGAGAAGCTCGATAAGAATGCATTGGGGATGCCGACAGAGCCGTATGGTTTTTCGAATAATCCTAAGAGGGGATTTGGACCACCGAGTTATGAAGAAGTGGCAGTGAAGGTTGGGGGCGAGAACGAACTCGGTTCGGAGCCGATTCGCGTGGTGATCGATGTACGATGAGTTCCGACGATTTGCGGAAATAGGCGCTTAGCATGACCGAGACGAGTTCATTCAACAATCAATCACAGCTGGTGACCAATGTTGGAGCAAGGCTGACGCTTCAGGCCCAAAGTCTTCCGGATCATCTTGGGATTGCCACACCTGTCGGATCGCATCGTCAGAAGACATCGCGTCGATATGATTCGATCACTTTAAGGGATCTCGATGAGCGGTCCACAAGCATTGCAGCGGGGTTGCAAGCGATGGGGGTTGGGCCAGGGAAGCGGATTGCGTTGTTGGTGCGATTTGGAGAAGACTTTATTGCATTGGTTTTTGCTTTACTGAAGTGTGGAGCGACGTTGGTGTTGGTTGATCCCGGGATGGGGCGAAAGAACTTGCTCGATTGTTTAGCGGCTACGGAGCCCGATGGATTTGTAGCGATTCCGCTGGCGCAAGCGATTCTGAAGCTCAAAAGGGGGTTGTTTCCCAAAGCGCGTTACAACGTGACCGTAGGTGCAAGGTTTGGCGTGTTGCCATCGCCGACGTTGGAGCAGTTGGAGGCGACTCCGAGTCATCGGTTTGTTCCGCCGCGGTCGCAGTTGCGCGACGATGCAGCGATAATTTTCACGACTGGGAGTACTGGTCCACCGAAGTGAGTGCTTTACAGCCATCAAACGTTTATATCCCAGATCGACATGATAGCGGGGCATTACGCGATTGAGCCCGGTGGGCTCGACTTGAGTGGTTTTCCGCTGTTTGGGTTCTTCCATGCCGTGATGGGGGTAGGGACAGTATTGCCCGACATGGATCCGACGCGGCCGGCGGAAGTAGATCCGCCGAGGTTGCTCGATGC